>JAUXIP010000259.1 GCA_030620935.1 Deltaproteobacteria bacterium
AGGTCAAAGGGATCGTATTGCGACAGGGTGTTGAAAAGCCCTGATTTCAGGCCGGTCAAAAAGGTTCTAGATGCGAGGCTTCGACCGTGAGCTCCCCTCGGCCTGAGCTCGTCGCAGGTCGGGACGAAGGCAGCCGAACGGCGCGCGAAAAACTTACCTCCTGACACGTGCCCAAGCCGGAGAACATGTCCACTACCCTAAAGCTGTCCCCCAAGTTGACATAAGACCATAGACCATCTTGTTGGTTTAGAAGCTTTAACAACAAGGAGGTCCAGATGAAAAGAGTAGCGATAATCCTGTCGTTTGTCTCCGGTCTTGCGGTCGTCTTAGTTACCGCCACAGTCGTGCTAAACCAGGCCGTCTCAGCCACGCCCTCCAGGGATGTGGTTTTGCTTAGATGCCTGGAGACCGCCAGTGAGCCGATTGGTGTTGCTCAGTCAAGCAGCAGCCCCAGCGCGCCCGTGATCATGGCGGACAGCTCGTGCGCGGCGGCGCTCGCGAGCCTGTTGAATGCAAACTTCAAAATCGCCGACGTGCACGGAGATGATGTCTTTCTTTATACGATGGTGAGACCGTAGCCTGTGGGAGAGAAATATTTGAGTTCTCGGTGGCTATACCTAAAAAGCAGCTTCCTATCACCTAAAGGTGGGGTTTGTTCAAAAAGTACGTGAATCTCTAGAGAATCAGCGACGCCGGGAGACTGAGCGCGACCTCGCCGTAGGAGCGGGGGGCCCCACCGAGCCCTGGCCGAGAAGGAAAGCCGGAACTGACCGAGGCAAGGTGGCCACTTGTGGCTACTGCCGAGGGAATTCCGGAAGGATTTCCGCTCGGCCGGGACCGGAAGGGCCGCGACGAGAGGCGCGGGAGCGCGAAGCTTTTCCAGCGTCGCAAGTCCCGTTAGAGCTTGCACGTAACTTCCCAACAATACCTAAAGGTGAAAGACCACCATCTTGAGTTCCGTCATTTCTTCGACGGCGTACTGTGGCCCCTCTTTGCCGAAGCCGGACTCCTTGAGGCCTCCGTAAGGCATCAGGTCCGCTCTCCACTGCGGACCCCAATTGACGTGCAGGTTGCCGGACTCCACCTCGCGGGCAAATCTCATGGCCCATTCCAGCTTCTCGGTGAATATGCCTGCGGCAAGCCCGAATACGGTATCGTTGGCGAGGGCGATGGCGTCGTCGATGGACTCAAAGAGGGTGACCGCCACAGCCGGGCCGAACAACTCGTCGCAAGAAACCCGCATCTCCGGTTTTACATCGGCAAGAATCGTAGGCGCGCAGATCGCCCCTTGTCTTTCCCCACCGGCAACGACGCGGGCGCTGCCCTCGACAGCCTCGCGCACCCATTCGTCAACACGGACCGCCTCTGCTTCCCGGACCATGGGGCCGACTTTGGTTTTTTCGTCGAGCTGGCTGCCTGTGGTTAAGGCTGTCACTTTGAGAGCCAGAGCATCCAAGAAGTCTGTGTAAATCTTACCGGCAGTGAGGACTCTCTGAGTGGAGATGCAGACCTGTCCCGCATTGGCGTAGCCTGTGGCGGCCACGGCGGCTGCGACTCTGTCCAGATCTGCATCCGGCATGATAATCAGAGGCGAGTTGGAGCCCAACTCCATGGTGACCTTTTTGATTCCGGCCAGATGGAAGCTACCTCCCCATTCTGTCATGCCGAATGGCGCGGAGTTTTTTCCTATCCCACAAAACGCAACGAGCGCGCCAGGTCATAGAGCGACTGAACCAAAAATTGTTGCAGAAAAATAATTGCGACAAAGACGAAAATCGGCGATATGTCGATGCCTCCCGGAAAGAAGGGCAAGGCGCGGCGCACGCGGTAGAGCACAGGGTCGGTGGCGTTGCAGAGAAAACGAACGATCGGGTTATAGGGGTCCGCGTTGACCCAGGAGATAACCGCTCGGGCAACCACAATCCACATATAGGCCCACAAAACAAAATCCAAAACCTTGGCCAGGGCAACTAAAAGATTGGCTAGGAGAAACATTTTTTGAGTTCTACTTTTCTCTAGTGCCGAAGATGGCGGTTCCGACGCGCACCATCGTCGCTCCCTCTTCAATCGCGATCATGTAGTCGTGCGTCATGCCCATCGAAAGTTCCTTCAGATCAACATTCGGGCCCTGCAAATTCCGTAGCTCCTGCTGGAGCTCCTTCAAGGCGCGAAAGTAAGGTCGCATATCCTCGGGATCGTCTCTAAAGGGCGGGACAACCATCAATCCTTCGATAGTGATGTGGGAAAGCAAACCCACCTCTCTCAACAGCCAAGCCGCTTTGTCTTCACCGATCCCTGACTTGGTTTCCTCTCCTGCTAAATTCACCTCTACGAAAGTGCGGACGGTTTTCCCTCTTTTCTTTCCTTCTTTGTCCAGTGCCCTGGCAAGATCGAGGCTGTCCAAGGATTGAATTGCGGAAAAAATCTCCAAAGCCGCCTTGACCTTGTTGCGCTGCAGGTGACCGATCATGTGCCATTCCGCGGACTCTTTCACGGCATCCTTTTTGGCCTCTGCTTCCTGAACGTAATTTTCCCCAAAAAGCCGAATGCCGCAACTTATGGCAGTCTCAATCTGGGAGATGCCTTGAGACTTGGAAGCAGCCAGGAGTTTGATCTCGTGAGGGTCTCTTCCGCAGCGATTTGCGGCCACCCGGATATTCTGCATCACTTTCTGACAATTCGCCGCAATATCAATCATCGCAGTGTCCCGACCTAGAGCACTTTCCGTATAGCACATTACCCTCACCCAATCCAAAAAACTCACGGCACATGAACGGCCATTGAGGGCAAAAAGACCATGTGACAAAAAAAGTCAGATTGGCCGCTATTTGTCCGTTCTTGGGTATTCGTTTCTCATGGATGGGCCTCTATTGGAAAAAACCACCAAGGATCAATGTGCTTGGAAAACCAGGACATTTATTCCCCAGAAGTAACAACGAGCCCTATGGCATGAATTATGCTTACTCATCTCCGTTTCAGGGAATACACAAGCAGTCCAATCCGCAGAAAGGAGCGTCCACGAGTGGAAGAAGTATTAACACCATCCCAAGTAGCAGCGCTTCTTCAGATTCACGTAAAGACCGTTTACAGGCTCACCGAGGAGGGGGTCCTCCCCGGCAACAGGGTCGGGCGCAGCTGGCGGTTCAGAAAAAGCCACATCCTCGACCTAGTATCAAACAAGCAGAAAAAACGGTCCAGACATGAAAAACCACCTGAACTTAGAAAGCGGGATCAGCAAAACTGACAACACCTGCCGGCTTGGGGAATTCATCGGCACACGTGAGGCAAGCGGAAAAAATGATTTCACCCATTCATCGCACCAACATGAACAGCAGAGCAAACAAACGAAAGTGTATGACCAAAATCACTCAGACGACACTGTCTGAATTGTTTGAGACAGCCGCTAGCCCGAAGGCGGCAACGTGAAAACGAAGTCCCATATTCAGTCGGCCCATAGCCGAGATCTCATCAATCTGAGAGATCTCTTGGAGGAAAGAACAGGTTTGTATCTCCCAGCAGAAAAACTGGATCGTCTCGAGGAACCCTTCAAACATTCAAAGGGCAACCTTGGACTGCCTTCGCCCGGAGAGGTCTTACAAGCCATCGCCTCAGGTTCCGAATACGGCAGGGCCTACCTGAGCCGGCTGGTGACGGCGATAACGACTCATGAAACCTATTTCTTTCGCACGCCCCCTCACTTCAACGCCCTAAAAAACTATCTTATCCCGGAGATTGTACACAGCAAGAGATACCGAGGGAAAAAAACCTTAAGGTTTTGGAGCGCCGGTTGTTCCACCGGCGAAGAGCCTTATTCGCTCGCCATGCTCCTGTTGGATATCTTCCCCGACATCGATTTTTGGCAAGTCAGCATCCTGGCCACGGATATCGACGTGGATGCCTTGGAACGGGCCGAAAAAGGGATCTACGGTCGTTGGTCCTTTAGGGGAGTAGCGCCGGAAATTATCGAAAAGTATTTCCACCCGCTCAATGAGGAACGCTACCGCATCGATGACCGGATCCGTTCCATGGTGACCTTTCAGCCGCTTAACCTAAAAAGTGATCCCTACCCCTCCTCGTTTTTCGGCACGACGGATCTGGATATCATTCTCTGCCGCAACGTCACAATCTACTTTCGGCCGGAGACGACGCAAAAAATCATACGCAACTTCTGTCACTGCCTTAATGAAGGAGGGTTTCTCCTCACGGGGACTGCGGAACATTCCTTTCACGCTTACAAGGATTTTGAAGTGCGGGTCTTTCCTGAAACCG
>JAUXIP010000332.1 GCA_030620935.1 Deltaproteobacteria bacterium
ACAGCATCCTAATCCGGTCCATGAGCGCGTTGATTTTTGTCTGATCCTCTTCCGAAGTTTTCTGATAATTCGAGCCAAATGTAAGGGCCCAAATGCCGTAGTCTTTCTCCAACCGAGCCATAAGGGTTACAATTTCGCCCGCAGCCTCATCGACTGAGATCTCTCCGGCAAGAAAACGCTGGGAGATAACATTGAACTGTTCGGGTCCCTCAAGAGTCTCGCCCTGAACCTGTACCGCTGGTTTGTCGAAAACGCCGAACAGATGGCTTCGTAGAGCAGGGAATACAAACAGCAAACTACACAGCACGAAAAATGCGCCGAGAAACAATGCAATGATCCTCAATGGAGTACGCATGCGATGGCTCAGAATTGGGGACACCAGCCGGCTCACTCCCCCTACTCGAACTTGACACCTTCCTCTCGCATAATATCGACGCAAAGCCCAACACACTCATCACAGATGGCGACCCCGGGGCCGGCGATAAGTTTCTTTCCCTCGTCCTGATTCTTGCCGCAAAAGGAACACCGCAGGTCTTTTTGGATTTCTGATTTCGGCGGGCCGTGACGCGCGTAATCATTGAGGGCCTTTTACAGAGCCCTTCTTTCTTTTTTTCTGTTTTTCACTCGCCGATGCAGCTCCCTCAGTCACTTAGACGATCTTTGAATTCCTCTGCCCCTTGCTTCCAGCAATTCTTTTCGAAGCAATTGCTCTCCCCGCATCACATGAACAACATAAACTTTGTCCTTGTCGATCCGGTAAAAGACACGGCATGGCGGGATATAAAGTTGGCGGTACGGTAGATCAGATAATTCAGGCGGCACGGACCCCATCCTGGGGAATCTTTGCAGTTTGCCGACGCTGGCGAACACCTTCTGGACGAGCTTCCGAGCAGCGTCCGGCTTGTCCAGGGCTATGTAGTCTGCTATGCGATCCAAATCTTGTAGAGCAGGCTCAGCCCATATTACCCTAGCCATCCGCTCATTTTTTTCTTCGCCTGCGCATGACTGACGTATCGCCCCTGCCGAATCGCCTTTTCGCCCCGCGCTATGCCTTCCAAGATTCTTAGCCTGTCCTGGAGGCTTTCGAAGGTCTCGACATCAACGAGATATGCCGAAGGCTTTCCATGCTTTGTGATCAGGATCGGAGTTCTATCCTCTCCGAGTTCGGCGAGAATTTCTGTGGCTTTACGCTTTAAGGTTGTAACGATGTGGGTCTTCATAACAAGTGATATTAAAGTATCACACCTCCCAATACAAGCTCGGCGGCTCTTCCCTCTAACGAGATGAATCCAATTGAGCGGCCCTTAGATTCCATGTTGGCTCATTCTACATCGATCCAAGCCCATCGGAAGAAAAAAACTTGTGCTTTGCTCAGCGTTGGGTCATTATGATTATAATCGCAAGCTGCCCGGGAGTTTTCACACAGTCTGGCGCCTGGTTAGACAAGGTCGAGGCTTGAGCAGTGCCTGAGCGCTACGTCTCTTATTGTGAATTTTTGGTGATCGCATAAGGCGATGATCAGACGTGCTCAGGAATCCCGTTTTTCCGAAAGAAGCGCTCTTGCTAGGTTGATGAAGCCATAGACCCCCAGCGAAAGAACTAGAGCTAATATGACGAAGACCCTTCCCGCAGCTCGCGAACGCACTCCAAACACCCTGGGGCATGTGATTGTACCCAAAGGAAAGCAATTACCGCTAAGACAATACAAATTGTGCCGGTGATCTTACTACCTTGCCTTTTTCCGAAGAGGTCTTTTTCTTGGCTCATTGCTTGCTCCTTATGTTTGTCTAACATCGGCTTATTATCATTCAGGTTAAGCCATCCTTTGACTACCCGATAAATAAACCAAATATAGGCAGCGGCCAGCACCAGCCAGCCTATCAGCACTACATAAGTGATGGTCCCTATAATCAGCCAAAGCAAACCGAACCAAAGCGTTCGGATTTGCCAACGGAAATGGCTCTCGATCCAGGTGCCGGCAACGTCGTCCTTTTTCACATAGTTCATCACGATGGCAATAATCGACGTAACACCGACAAGCAACGAGGCCGCATAGAGGGCGTAAATGACGGTTGTCAGAGTTTTGGCGGATGCGAGTTTTTCTTCGCTGATTGTTGTCTCCATCGCAATCTCCTCCGTCTTAAGAACGTCATTTTGAGACGCAATGTACTCTATCTCAACCTCTTCCTGCAACAATGGTTTTATTCGAGTAAACTTGTAACCTCCTGAAACTCTGACCGCCGAGAAGGCGGTGGGTGCAAGGCGGCCCTATCTTGCAGGCGGATCTCACCGGAGCGTACACGGACAGTACGTGAGGATGCGGGCCCGAAGCGACAACGAAGCAAGCGCCCCTTATCGGCGGTCAGAGCCGTTGATCCACTGAAAGAATAGTGTTACAGCCCAAACAGGATGGGCAAATATCGCGTCGCGGTGGACACCGGAGGAACTTTCTCCGATTTTGTCTTCTTCAATGAAGAGACGGGCGAGATCACCATCACCAAAGTCCCGTCGACGCCAAAAGAACCTTTTCAAGCGGTCCTCAACGGAGTCCGAGAACTTCTCACTAAAAAGGTTGCCGCTAAGGATATCTCTTTTTTCTCCCATGGAACGACGGTCGGGACCAATGCCCTCTTAGAAGAAAAAGGCGCGACAACCGGGCTCCTGGTCACGCAAGGCTTTCGCGGCATTTACGAGGTGATGGAGCAGACCCGCGGCTACGGCCCGGCGACTTATGACCTCTTCTTCGAAAAACCGAAACTCCTTGCCACGCCTTATCACACCGAGGAGATTCCGGAGCGGGTCGATTTTCGCGGCGAGGCGCTAAGGCCCATCAACGTCGAATCATCTCTCCAGGCCGTTCGCAGGCTCAAAAAGAAAAAAGTAGAATCCATCGCCGTTTGTTTCCTCTTTTCTTTCCTCAACCCGGACCACGAGCTTAAAATCAAAGAGATCGTCGAAAAAGAATTTCCAGAAGTGAGCCTCTCGCTCTCTTATGAAGTCTTACCTCAGATCCGTGAGTTTTACCGGATGAGCACGACAGTGATCAATGCATACATTGCCTCTGTGGTCGGCCGCTATCTCAGCCGGCTCGAAGGGCGGCTCAGAGAGCTTGGCATCAACACACCGAAACTTTACATCATGCAATCCAACGGCGGGGTTTCTACTTTCGAAAGCGCGGCAAAAAAACCCGTAGCCACTGTCCTCTCCGGACCGGCTGGAGGAGTCATCGCCTCCCTGGGCATCACTCAAAGGGTGGGAATCAACAACATCATCACCTTCGATATGGGCGGAACGAGTTGCGACGTCGCTTTGATCCATGAAGGAAATCCGGTGATCACTACTCAGGGACGAATCAACCAGCGCCCCATCAGCCTACCTATGCTCGACATCCACACGGTCAGCGCAGGCGGTGGAACCATCGCGCGGATCGATTCCGTAGGAGGCTTGCAGGTAGGGCCGGACAGCGCCGGCGCCGACCCGGGCCCTATCTGCTACGACCAAGGCGGAGAAGAAGTAACGATCACCGACGCCAATTTGGTCCTGGGGGTCTTAAACCCCGACAAATTTCTCGGCGGCCGCCTGAGGCTCGACAAGCCCAAAGCGGAGAAACTGCTTGAAGAGAAGATCGCTCGCC
>JAUXIP010000385.1 GCA_030620935.1 Deltaproteobacteria bacterium
CGGTCGTCGTCTACCAACCTGAGGCGGAGCTGGCTTTTGTTATAGGCAAGCCGGCGAAAAACATAGGCCAAGAACAAGCCATGGATTACGTCTTCGGCTACGTGCCCTTTTTCGATATTTCTGCCAGGGGAATAACCCGGCGCACTCAGTTCTTGCCCAAGGGACAAGACAGCTATGGGCCTTGCGGTCCTTGGATTACAACCAAGGACGAGATTTCTGATCCCCACAACTTGGGGGTCAAGTCATGGGTAAACGGACAGCTGAGACAGGACTATAACACCAAGTATATGGCCCATAAAATTCCCGATCAGATCGCATGGCTTACGAGATTCGTCCAACTTCAGCCGGGCGACGTAATCGCCACAGGGACCTATCATCTCGGATTGGGTCCCATCAACGACGGTGATGTATTGGAGATTGAGATTGAAAAAATGGGCCGGGCCAGATTTTTCATTAAGGGCTACGGCGAGCGCAAAGATGCGGAGTGGATGCCGGGAAAGGACCAACCTCCGCCGTTACCGCCTGGACAACGAATGACGAAAGTTTAGCAAAGCCTGGCAAGGGCCGATTTTCCTAAAGAGTTAACTACCTAAGTAATCATAAGGCAACCGAGGGGCGAGGCCTGTAGAGCGCGGGCACAGGAACGTACAGGTTGCGTTCAGGCGCGGGCCCGGGGAGTAACCACCCTCGGAGCGGATGGGGTGGCGGCCGACAAGGAACAGGCCTATTGACCGCGTTCGGAAGGGCTCGACCCGAGGTGTGCCGGGCAAAGACCGCTTTCACGAACCTCTGGCGGCCAATCCTTTATGCCATGCCAGAACCCGATTGGAGAAGAACAGGAAGAGCTGGTTGAGAAGGCACCCCAGGATCGCCAGGGAAAGCATACCTGCGTACATCTGATCTACTTTGAAGCTCCTCTGCGCGTCCAGAATGAAATAGCCTATCCCGTCGGTGCTCCCCACCATTTCGGAGATGACGACGAGAATAAGAGTGATGGCCAGGCTGATCCGCAGGCCGGTCATGACCTGAGGAGAGGCGGCAGGCAAGATGACCTTGGTAATGATCTGTCCTTGTGAAAGTCCAAAGGTCCTTGCGGTGTAGATAAGAACCCGGTCTATGTTTCTCACCCCGTCGAATGTATTTAGCAGTATCGGCCAAGCACAGGCAAAAAATATCACGAATATCTTCATCTCGTCCCCCAGGCCGAAGAACAACATCGCCACCGGAATGATGGCCGGCGGCGGAATCGGGCGTGCCATTTCGATGATAATCTCCAGCATCCGATAGACCCAACCGAACAAGCCCATCACTACACCCAAAGGAATAAAGACAATCGCGGCCAAGAGATAGCCGGCAACTGCTCTCTTTAAACTCATGAGAATTTGGACGGGAATCTCGCCGGAAATAAGCAGGAGGAAAAACGATTTGAGAATTTTGGTCATGGGAGGAAAAAACACCGGATGCACAATCTCAAGCCGCGCCACTATCTCCCAAACAACGAGTGCCGCGCTGAGAGCTATGAGACCGTTCAGCTTCGATTCTCTATGCCACTTCATATCATTTCCGCAACTCTCATCCCTCGGTGCCAGACCATAACTTTTCTTTCCAGCGCCGTAAAAAGACGGTTCAGTAAGTATCCCAACACCGCCACCAGCACGATCCCGGCATACATGTTGCCTGTTCGCAGAGATCTTTCCTCGTCCAGGATAAAAAATCCCAAACCTTTTCCTCCAACGACCATCTCCGCCGTAGTCACGAGGATCAGCGCTATCGGGAGGCTGATGCGAAGCCCGGTGAGAATATAAGGGGAGGCCGCAGGCAAGGCGATCTTACGGAGAATCTGTCCGCGGCTGAGACCAAAAGTCCTGCCGGTATCGATAAGCGTCCGGTCGATGTTTCTCACCCCGTCGATGGTATTGATGAGTATCGGCCAGGCGCAGGCATAGACCGTCACGGACACTATCATAGCGTCCCCTATACCCAGAAAAAGGATGGCCACCGGAATCAGAGCGACCGAGGGCATCGGACGCAGCAATTCAATCACGACCTCCGCGAAGCTGTACGCAATCCGAAAGTATCCAA
The DNA here is from genome assembly GCA_030620935.1 of Deltaproteobacteria bacterium. The sequence goes on from JAUXIP010000385.1 coordinate 2,083, forward strand.
GGAATATGCCAACCGTCACTGCGATAACGGCTGCTAGAAGGTAGCCGGTTAGAAAACGGCCCAGGCTGGCTGAGAGGTGTTCGACCAACCTCCAGGAGTGAATCAATTCGAAGAAAGAAAGAAAGACCCGGCTGACAGGTGGGAAATAAAATTGGATGTCCGGGCTCGATCGGGACGAAACTTCCCACAAAAGAAGAGCCGCGCCGAAAGTAGCCAGACCGACAAGGTTGAATTTCTTGAGTGCTTTCACTTTTCAGTCCCGCTGCTGATCTGCTGATAGATTTCGTTTCGTAGTCGCATGAACTTTCCGTCCGCGCGCGTCGCGACCTGATTTCTGGGTCGGCTCAAGTTGACCGACAAGTCGTGGATGACCCGCGAAGGGCGGCGGCTCAGAATACAGATCTTATCCGAAAGGTAGATCGCCTCCTCGATATCGTGGGTAACGAACAGAATCGTGGTCTTCAGCTCCTCCCAAAGCTTGAGCAGCCGATCTTCCAGATCCAGCCGCGTCAAAGCATCGACCGAGCCGAAGGGCTCGTCCATCAAGAGAATTTCCGGCTCACAGGCCAAGGCCCTGGCAATCGCCACTCTCTGCTGCATGCCGCCGGAAAGCTCCCACGGATAATGGCGCTCGAAACCGTTGAGTCCCACGAGGTCGATCAGATGTCGCGCGCGATCTTCGGCTTCATTAGAGATCTTTCCTTTGGCCTCCAGACCAAAGAGCACGTTCCCTAAGACGGAGCGCCAGGCAAAGAGGGACTTGTTGAATTCTTGGAAGACGAGAACCAGATGCTTCGGAGGGCCGTTCACTTCCGAGCTGTTTACCACTACCCGGCCGGAGCTCGGCGCGATCAATCCGGCAATGCACATGAGAAGCGTGCTTTTTC
>JAUXIP010000265.1 GCA_030620935.1 Deltaproteobacteria bacterium
AAGGTCAAGACGATCAAGGATAGACGCATCCTGACTCTAACCTTCCCTACAATCAGGCTTCACGACCACCTGGAGAGTAAGCCCGGTTCAATAGTGGCGTCGGTCATTGGGCATGAAGGGCGGGGTTCCCTTCTCTCTGAGTTGAAGGAACGGGGACTGGCGCTGGGATTATCCGCCGGAGGCGAATACGGCCACCCCAACCTCTCCTCTTTCGATATTACTATTAAATTGACCAGCAAGGGCGAGAAGGAATACGAAAGGGTCCTTGAAATCGTTTTTTCTTACATACAGATGCTCAAACAGACTGGACTTCGTGAGTACACCTTCAAAGAAGCTCAGACCATGTCCCAGATCGACTTCGATTGGAAAAGTCCCGAGGAGGGAGGGAGATATGTCGCCTCCAGGGCGGCACTCATGCAAAAATACAAGCTGGAAAACGTAGAAACGCTTCCCTACCTCTACCCGAAGTACGATCCCGAAGCGTACAATACGGTCCTCGAAACTCTGCATCCTGGCAATATGCTTGCGGTCTTGCAGGCCCGGTCCGTCGAAACAGACCGAAGAGAGAAGTTCTACGGAGCAGAATACTCTATCACTCAAGTGGGGGGCGCCGCCTTTGAAAAACTGCGCACCCCTCCGCAGGTGGCGAGTCTCCTATACCCCGAGAGGAATGAATTCATCCCTGACCGTCTTTTGCTGCTTAAAGAAGGACCTCAGTTGGTCCGGGACGACGATATCGCCAAGGTCTGGTTTCAGTTCGATCGCAGGTTCGAGCAGCCCAAAGTGGATATGAGGCTCAGGATCGAAACTCCGCGTGTCTACGATACGGTAAGAAACCTTGCTCGATCCAGGCTCTATGTCGCCGCCGTCCGGGAAGGACTAAACGAACTCGTTTATCCCATTCAACTCGCGGGTCTCTCCTATTCCCTTTCGCTTGAAAAGGAGGGGGTCGTTCTTCATCTGGGAGGATACTCCGAACGGCTCACAGACCTGCTGCGTCTAGTGGCGAAAAATCTGACCCGGATCGAGATAGACGAACAGAAGTTCAATGATCTCAAGCGGGCCCGAATCCGTAGGCTGGAGAACAGAAAGCTGTCCCAAGCCTACCGCAGAGCAGTCTATTACAATCGGCTGCTTTGGCTTGCGAAACAATACAACGAAGAAGAACTGCTGGAGGCACTCAAGTCGGTTACTTTCGAAGATGTGAAGGAGCATGCCAAAGGACTGTACGCTAGAACCTTTATCACCGGCACGGTCGATGGCAATTGGACGAGGGAAAAGGTTCGGGAAAGCCTGGAGATCCTGCTCGGCGAGATCAAGAGCAAGCACCTGCCCGAAAGTGAGCGTTTCCAGGAGGTGGTCGAGGTCCTGGAACCCAGCGAAAAGGCCCTGTTGTCCGCCAAAGTCGCGGACAACAATAACGCCTTGTATTACACCCTACAGATCGGCGAGATGGATTTTGCCACACACGCTAAAGCGTCTATGGTGGCGTCCATTGTTGAGGCTGATTTCTTTAAACAAATGCGGACCAATCAGCAATTGGGCTACATCGTCTGGAGTTTTAACAACAGGATCGAAGACAGATTGTTTTTCAAAATGATTATCCAATCAGCCGGTTACGGTCCCTTTGAGCTTAAAAAACGGGTGGAGGCGTGGCTGAAGCTGTCCCGCGAATTATTCGATAAGCTCACCGATGATGCATTCGAGCGTTACCGGAAAGCTCTCATTGTCTCTCTTGAAAAGGAGGGAGACAATATCGCGGCGGTCAACAAAGATCTCTATGGTTTTGCCACTCGGGAAAAGGGAAATTTCAGATTTAAAAAGCAGGTGATCGAAGCCGTCAAGAAGCTCAAGAAAGAGGAGGTTGTCATCGTCGCTAATAAAATACTTCTGGAGCCTTCAACCCCTAGGATCGTTGTCCTCATCCGCTCGCGAACCAACGACAAGCCGGTCCCGGAAACGGTCCTTACCTCGGTAGATCAATTTGAAAATAGAAAAACTAGGTCTGCACCTTAGAAGGATAGGGGTCACCCTTCCGGCGCCATGCCTTTTTTCTTGAGTTCGTCGATGGCGTTGGGCGTTTTTTCAAGGGCGCCGACGCCCATCCCTTTAAGCACGTTGGGCGCCTTGGTGAACTGAACGTCATCATAGGGCACCACCTCGATCCGGTTGCCCCACGGGTCACGGAAATTGAGCCGCCGGTCGAGTGTCTCGACGCCAAGTTCTTTTAGCGCCCGGCGGACGGGCTCCCGGTCGTCGACGACAAAACCGAAGTGGCGCTTGACGTCTGGCTCATGGCTCTTGCCGAGGGCCAATTGGATGAACTGGTCGCCGAGATCGATAAAGGCGTTGCGTTCGCTCTTGTCTCGAAGCGTGAAATCAAAGATGGCACCGTAAAATTCAATCGCCGCATCCAAGTCCCCCACCTCCAGGACCACGTGGTTGATCCCCAACGCCCGGGCTTTTTTTCCACTGTTCTCGCTCATCGACCCCTTCCTTTATCCGTGCTCGTGCTCAGTTTTCGTGCTCGTTCTCTAACACGACCCACCCTTTGACTCCACTCAGCGTGGTGAGCCTGTCGAACCACGAACACGAGCCACGTTTTTTGCCTTTATCCGAAGATATACTAAAGTCTGGATTCCGATCGCAACCATGCCTTCGTTTCCTGTTTGCGGCTCTCCATGGGAGCGTTTAGAATAGCGACGTGGATTTTAAGCTTGTCTTGGAGGCTTTACTAGCGGAATTCGAACGCTACCAAATTCGCTATGCAGCCATTGGGGGTTTTGCTCTCGGAATTCTAGGCGGTCCGAGAGCGACCTTGGACCTCGATTTTCTCGTCCATCGAGACGACCTCGATAAGCTGCACGAACGGCTGACGGCCTTGGGTTACCAGCGCATCGTACATACGGAGAATGTCTCCCAGTATCGTCACCCTGACTCCGTGTGGGGATCGGTCGATTTTGTCCATGCGTACCGCAAACCTTCCCTTGCCATGCTCGCCCGCGCAAAGAGCTATCCTGCGTTCGGCGAAAACCAAAAGGTCAACGCAGCCGATCCGGAAGACATCATGGGTTTGAAGGTGCAGGCGATGGTAAACGATCCGGATCGCAAGCCTCAAGAATACGCGGACATTGAAAGGCTGATGAACCTGTTCGGCTCTAAGCTGGATTGGACGCGGATTCAGGAGTATTATGACGTCTTCGACCTAGGAGAAGAGGCTAAACGATTAAGAGAGCGATTTGGGCGTGCTTAGCGAAGAAGAAAAACAAGAGCTCAGAGAACTTGCATCCTCGACGACGATTCGCGAAGAGTTTCGTCTGCTTCGACGGAACTCACTGGCTTTGCAGCAGCGCGTGACCGTAGGTGAATTCCTTAGCTTTCTGACAGCCATGTCCCACCTGAATCCGAAACCCATCACTCCCAGACCCTTCGTTCCCTACAAGCACGTAAAGTTATAGGCCGGGCTACGCCGGTATAAATCTGAGCGCGACGCCGTTGTTGCACCAGCGCTCGCGCGTAGGCGGCGGGCCGTCGGAGAAGAGGTGCCCGTGATGGCCGCCGCAGCGGAGGCAGTGGTATTCCGTGCGCGGCAAGAACAGCTTGAAGTCCCGTTTCGTGCCCAGATGGCCGGGAATGTTGGTAATGAAGCTCGGCCAGCCCGTGCGGCTGTCGTATTTCATCTCGGAGGTAAAAAGCGGCAACGCACAGCCGACGCAGACATATAGACCCGGCCGCTTTTCGTCGTTGAGCCGGCTTGTATACGGGCGCTCCGTACCCTCTTGGCGCAGGATGTAAAACTCGGAGTCGGTCAGGATCTTCTTCCACTCTGCCTTGGACTTTTGGATAGGCTCCGTCGAGAGAGCCACCTTCGCGTCCCGCGCCAGCAGCGATTTCCAGTTTTTCTGAAGGTTTTCAATCGACTTGTCGCCTGCCGCCCACGCCCAGCGTAACCGGCCAGCTATGGTCAATATTAAAGGTGCAGCCGCGATGAGTTTTATAAACTGACGCCGTTTCATAATCTTATCCTCCCATTATATGAAAAACTTTACTACACGCGGACAGGTAGAACAAGATTGCTGTTCTCAGTCATACGGAAGGAGCCAAAAGCAGACTTGACTCTCCCAAACGCCATATCGAGCTGCCGTGTTTCTTTCGGAAGGGCATCTAACTGCACAGGACTTGATGAAAGCGTCGTTTAAATGCGCCCGGGGAGGG
>JAUXIP010000194.1 GCA_030620935.1 Deltaproteobacteria bacterium
ACCTTGTATGATTTTTGCGTTCGGATGTACCTGAAACGAAGGGGCCGAAAGAAAATAAGCTAAGAACAATCGTCGAAACGACCCGATTTCTTCTAATCATTTTTCTCACCACAGCGTAACCGGTCAGGCAAATCTAAGTGGTATAGTCTCTCTACGAACTTTACGCGATCATTTAAGTCTTAGAGTATTACTCACGAGATTGTGCTGGTATTTGTGAGCAGCACAGACGCATCCCTGATGACTTTCCCCACGGACGTGCGCGGACGGGAGTCACGGATTGCGATTTTCTGAGGGACTTTGAAGTTGGCCAGGTTGGAGCGGAGAAAACTTAGGAGGTCTTTCCCATCTTGAAAAGGCGCCTGCGCGTACAAGGAGTCGTTCCAAAAGCGCCTTGACAGGACCTGGCGAGTTGACCATAATGGTCATATCATTGTGACTAACGGGAGGAATACCATGAAAACTGCAGCCGTATCAGAGCTCAAAGCCTCTTTGAGCGAGTACTTGCGGCAGGTAAAGGCAGGACAAGAGGTTTTAGTCACTGAGCGCGGCAGGCCCATCGCTAAGCTTACACCCGCATATTCTACCACGCTGCCTGGTCACTTGGCGGAAATGGAAAAACAGGGGCTGATAAAGCTAGGCTCGGGAAAGTTGCCTAAGGCTTTCTGGAATATGCCGCGACCGAAGGACCCGCGGGGGTTAATCCTGAAATCTGTTTTGGAGGAAAGGGAGGGAGGTTGGTGAAGTTTTGGGACACCTCGGCGGTTGTTCCGTTATGTATAAACGATCCAACCTCTCCGACGGTTAAACCGATTCTTGTCAAGGACGCCTCCATAGTGGTCTGGTGGGCGACGCGTACTGAATGCATCTCGGCTCTTATGCGACAGTTGCGTGAAGGAGGTCTCAACACGCAGGGAGAAAAACAGGCGCGGCAGGTATTGGAGACTCTAGCTCAAAGCTGGATTGAGATCCAGCCGACCGAGACTTTACGAGAAGAAACGGAGCGGTTGTTGGCAGTTCATCCTTTGAGAGCCGCCGACGCATTCCAGTTGGCTGCAGCCCTGCAGTGGTGCCGCAGAGTAACCAAGCAGATGGTCATTGTCTCTTTTGACACCCGGCTCCGCGAAGCTGCGTATAAGGAAGGATTCACTCTTTTGCCGGACGAAGTACAACGGACCGTGAGGACATAAGAGAACCATCCAGAAACGATCTTGACGGAAGTGCACGGGTGTATTTCCGCGGGTTGGCTCTAGCTATCTGAAAGCAGCGCGGACGCATCTCTAATGGTCTTGCCCACGGAGGTGCGCGGGAGGGAGTCGCGGATTGCGATTTTGTGAGGGACTTTGAAGTTAGCCAGGTTGGAGCGGAGAAAGCTAAAGAGGTCTTTTTCGACGAGTTTTTTCCCCGGTCGTGGGACAACGGCTGCTCCGATAACGTTTCCTCTCTTTTCATCGGGAATGGGAAAAACCACGGCCTCCTGGATCTGAGGATGCTCGCAGAGTAGGTTTTCAATCTCGGCGGGATAGACGTTGAGCCCACCTGTAATGATCATGTCGTCTTTTCGCCCCAGGTGGTAATAATAACCGTCGGCATCGCGCTTCCCGATGTCGCCTGTGTAAAGCCAGCCGTCCCGAACACGCTCAGCCGTGGCCTCGGGCTTATGGAAGTAACCCTTCATCACGTGCGGTCCCCGCGTGATAATTTCTCCCGGCTCTCCTTCCGGAACTTCTTCTCCCTTTTCATCAACAATTTTCATCTCAATGCCCGGCACGGCCCTGCCGATACTCGCCATCTTCTCATCAGCTTTATCCAGTCCGGTGATCGTAATGAGAGGGGAGGTCTCCGTGAGACCGTAGCCCTGGACGATTTTCGTGTGAGGCTCAGCGGCCTTGAAAGCTCGCATAAGCGAGATCGGTACTGTGGTGCCCATTATGGCAGCGAGCCGCACACTGCGGGTGTCGTAATCCTTGAGGTTGGGGAGTCCAAGGAGGAGTTGAAAAATGATCGGGACACCGTGAAAAATAGTGATGCGGTGTCTTTGGATCCCTTCGAGCAGAGTAACAGGGTTGATTTGGTCGAAGATCACCATCGTGCTGCCCTTCTCAGCTATCTCGTTGCAGTAGATGGGGCCTGAGATGTGCGACATGGGCAAAATGCAACCCCACACCTCATCCGCCCCGGTCTCGCACATATCGCTCATGCAGCGCGGGAATTGAGTCAGATTGGCATGAGTCAGGACTACGCCTTTGGGCTCTCCCGTAGTTCCGGAGGTATAGAGAATAAGAGCGGTATCGTCCGGCTTGAGCTGCGGAGGCACAAAGGTCGTTGGCGGATCGGAAAGTCTTTTTTCAAAGCTCTGTTCTCCCTCGACGACCCAAAGACGGATCTGCTTGAACGCATTCAACCCCTCAGCGATTTCGGGCATGAGACGGTTGTGGGTGATCAGAAGACTCAATTCAGCATCACGCAAGACCCCTGTCAGTTCTTTTCCCTTGAGCCGCGCATCGAGGATGACCGTGGCCGCCCCGATTTTTTGCGTTGCGTAGTAGCTGAGTGCAATAGCCGTCGAGTTAGGCAAGAGAAGCCCGACTCGGTCTCCCTGTTTTATCCCCTCGCTCTGGAGATGGGCCGCCAGGCAGCCAACTTTTTCGTTGAGGGCTGAAAAAGTCAGTTCGCCTTCTTTGGAGATGAGGGTGGTCTTCTTAGGATATTTTCGAGCGGTCCTCTCCAGAATCTCGCCGACGAAAAAACCTATTTGATGGGTATCGCTTGCCATAACGTAAAGGCTCTCTGAAAAGGTTTAAACCATTGGGAAAGCTTCCACAGGTCGCCCCGCTCAAGCTTGAGTTTCCCTTGCTGAGTAGCCAAGAAGGGATCGAAATGCTTCTGGAAGATCGCCTCCCACCATACCCTTTTTCCGCTGATCATAAACTCCCCGTTTTTTTCCGGCCCCCACCGGGAGATTTTTCCGTTATCAAAGCAGACCGTCCAAGAGGAGGTCTCGTCATCTTCCATGCGGCGCGTCAGCGTGGTGGTGAGGCCGGCCTCTATTGCTTGGCTTTGAAACTGAGCATCATTGTTGGCGCTCTGAACCATTGCGCCCATATGCTCGCGCGAGAAAAGGAGGTAGCCTTTGCTCTTTTGGCGACCGCTTTCTTTCTGGATCTGAGCAGCATTGGCTTTCGGATCGGAACTGTTTGTGCCCGCCTGATCTTTGAAGAACTGGCAATGGACGGCCTCTTCGAGCAGGTCGGTGAGAAGAAAGGCCTCTTTTAAGTCTTGTCCGATCGCAACCGTGCCGTGCCCTTGGAGAATGACGATAGGCCGGAGCCTGAGCTCCTCGACCACTCTGTCGGTGTCAGTCACGGTCGGCGTGTCCTGGGGAACAATAGGAACCTCGCCGATGGTATACTTTTCCTCAAAACTCAGAGGGGTAAAGCTATGATGCGAGAGGGAGAAGGCTAAGACCATAGGAGGGTGGGCGTGGATAACGACTTTCGCATCGGCCCCGCCGTAAACTGCCAAGTGGAGTCGAGTTTCGCTGGAGGCCTGTTGGGATTTTCTAAGAGGCTTGCCCTTACGGTCGATCTGGACCAGATCCTTCGGGCTGAGAAACCCCAGCGAAGCATGCTGGCCGGTAATGAGAAAGCGGTCTTTCCCGGTGCGGCAGCTGATATTGCCCCCCCAGCCGGTGATGAGCCTTCGTTCGAAGAGTAGCTTTCCCCAATAGATCATCTGGCGCTCAATTGTTTTCATGTAATTCCTACTTCTTTCTCTTTGAAGACAGACCAGGGGATTAGCTCTTTTTCAATCGGACAAAGCGCGACTCCCTCTGGGACAACCTTCTGCCCCATAAAGGTAGAGATATCTTGGTCCAGCGGGGCCCGCCGGGCTTCTTCGGATGCAAACAGTTCGATGGGGACCTTGTGAGCTCGTGCCAGGAGTGCTGTGTAAAGCGAGCCGCAAAGCCCTACGGGTCCTTTATCGGTAAGCTCTGCGTAGAAGAGATAGAGGCGTTGAATTTGTCCCTGGGCGAAGAAGGTGCCCATCATGTTGTCCGAGATGAGCGTCGTAGGAATCTTTTTTTCAAGAAGCCTCTGGGTGACTACGTGTGCCCCCCATAGCTCGGGACGCATTTCCGGCAGCAAAACGGTTTCAGCATCCTCTCCCTTGAGTGCGCTGGCGAGAAGGGAGGAGTCGCTTTGCTTCGGGATGCCGTATAGGAGAAGATAGCGTTTTCTTTCTCGTTTAGATTCTCTCGGAGGCGAAGGAGCATTCTGAAACTTTTGCCTGAAACTATCGGGCGTGAATGATCCATCGAAGCTGATAAGGAGCGAGACGAGCGAGGCGGGCGTGACGTCAAAGGCAGGATAGCGGCCGGTAATCTTGTCCATTTTCTCAGGAATAAGGGATCGGCCGTGGAAGCTCAGAAGCTCCGAAGCCGGACGCTCTTCAATAGGGGCGTCGTCTCCTTTTACTAAAGAGCCGGGATCCTGCACTAAGGCATAGAAAGGAAGGCCGTACTCCTTGGCCATGAGGGCCAAGGGATAGGTTCCCACTTTGTTGATGACATCGCCGTTCTGAGCGCAGCGATCCGAGCCGACAAGGACGGCATCGACTTCTTTTTTAGCCATCACCTGTGCGATTGCGTTGTCCGGGATCAAGGTAACGCTGGCGCCAGCCTGAGCAAGCTCCCAGGCCGTAAGACGCGACCCCTGGAGATAAGGGCGGGTCTCTGTGGCGATGACAGAGAGATCCTTGCCTATTTTTTTACAGTGCTGCGCTACCGCAACCAGTTCTCCGCTGATGTTGCAGTGCGTGAGGAGGCGGCAAGGGTTGGGTAAAATTTCCGCGGTGCGCCGGGCCCTATCTTCTCTCGCTTGAATAATCCTGGCGGCCATCTCGCGGGCCTTTCCCTCAATCCGGCTCCCGACCTCTTGCCCTGACGGAAGATCCCGGAACCATTCGGAGAAAGATCGGGCCAGCCCTTTAAAATTGAAAGTAGGGCGCGCCCGGGTAAATTCTTCCGTCAATTGGGTAAGC
>JAUXIP010000077.1 GCA_030620935.1 Deltaproteobacteria bacterium
AGGACTCTCAGGATCAACGGCACCTTCCTCTAGAGCCGCTATGGCAACGACAATTTTGAAGACGGATCCAGGCGGGTACTGTCCGTGGATCGCTCTGTTGTTGAGAGGGTGTTCCCGGTTTTTTGCTAGGGACTGCCATTCCTCGGAAGTGATTCCCCTGGCAAAGACATTAGGGTCGAAAGACGGACTGCTGACTAGAGCTAAAATTGCCCCGCTATTGACATCCAAGACCACAATGGCTCCCCTCTTTCCTTGCAGCGCCTGGAAAGCGGCTTCCTGGAGGTCCTGGTCCAGAGTTAGGAAAACATTGTGTCCCGGAATGTCTTTTACCTCATGGAGGATCCTGACCCGACGCCCCAGAGCATCGACTTCTACCTGTTGTCCTCCACCTCGTCCGCGTAAAAGCTCCTCCCACGTTTTTTCCAGGCCGAATTGTCCGATGTCGTCCCCCATGGCATACCCGTGTTCTCTCTGGGTCTTCAGCTGGCTAGGGCCGATCTCGCCCAGATACCCGAGAAGGTGAGCGGCCATGCTGTTATTTAAGTAAGCGCGCCGCGGGCGAATCCATAGAGTCACACCAGGAAGATCGAGCTGATGGGTTTCCACTTTTACCACGGAGCCCCAATCGATGTCCTTTCCCAGTACGATTTCCTGAAAGGGAGAGCGGACCTTCTTCTCATTGAGCAGGGCGACAAAGTCTTCTTCTTTGCGCTCGAGCAAACGGGCGAGATATCGCAGCGTCGCCTCAGGGTCGGTGGCATCCTCGGGGACGAAGAGGAGGTCGAAAGAAGGCCGGCTATCGACCAGAAGTTGGCCCTTGCGGTCGAAGACCATCCCTCTGGTCGCCGGGATCTTTTTGATTCGGACGCGGTTATTTTCGGAAAGGTAAGTAAAGCGCTCTCCCTCGAAAACTTGTAAAAATAAAAGGCGGGTGACCAGCAAAGCAAAAACGACCGCAACGACTTTGACGAGAAGGTTTGCGCGGCGGCGCAATTCGGGAGAGACCTCTTTTTGAAAATCGACCGGCAGCATGGCCCGGCTACGAAGTCATTCCCGCCGGCTCCAGATAACTCTGGCCCCGCTGGAGGAGGAAAAAGAGCCCAGGGGCTAAAATTGCCGCCAAGAGGGCTTCCAGGAAGATGTATTTCAGCGCTCCGATCCAGGGGTTGTCTACAGCCATGAAGAGAGTCCAGACCAGGATCAAAGCGGCTCCTTTAACCCATGATGCGCAAAAGACGACCGCTGCGCTTGCGAATGGGTTGTGAACCCAAATAGAGCGGGAGCTTAAGTAAACTGTGAGAAACACCAGAGACATGGCAAAAGCGTTGACTCCGAGAGCCCGGCTGGACAAGGCATCTACAAAGTAGCCCAGCATAAAAGAGGCTAGCACTGTGCCCACCGTAGGATGGTTAAGTGCCCAGTAAACGCACAATACGAGGATGAGATCCGGAACGAGGGGGCCGAGCGGAAGAAGGTGCAACAAGGTTGACTGTAAAAGGACTAAAAGAAAACCCACGGATAGGAAAAGCAAAGATAGTTTCATCTGGGATCCTTTTCGCTCTCCAAATCCACAAAGCCGCCCTAATTTTTCAGCCGAGGTGTAGTCGAAGAAACCACAAGAACCTCTTCAATCCGTGACAGATCTACGGCCAAGGAAACACCCACATGTTGGAACATACCGAAACTTGTCTTGCGAACCTCGTCCACCGTGCCGACGAATAGGCCTTTTGGAAAGACGCCGCCCAATCCAGAGGTGACCAACCGATCCCCTTCCTGGATGTCCTCGCTTCTTTGCACATATTTCATGATCGGTCCGTCATCGAGGGAACCGGAAACAATGCCTCTGGATCGAGTTCGCTGCACAAGGACATCCACTCCGCTCGAAGGATCGGTGACAAGTAACACCTTGGAACTCCAAGGTGTCACGGCCACAACCTGACCGACCACGCCCGTGGGGGAAACCACAGCCATTCCCTTACGCATTCCGTGTGAACGCCCCTTATTCAGGATAAGGCTACGGAACCATGTGCTTGCACTGGTGGCTATTACGATTGCTGAGGTGGAGTGTGAGGGCAACTGAGATCGTATCTCCAATAACTCGCGCAGCCGGTTGTTGGTAGCTTCCGCTTCCAAGAGCCGGTTCCGCTCCGCTTCCAGTTGTTGCAACTGGTCTCTTAGTTCGTCGTTTTGGTCCGCTAAACCTCTCCGCGTGGAAAGACCCTCGCGGATATCCCTAACCCATACAACGGTTTTCTGAGCTCCCATCTGAAAGGGTCGTATCAACTCTATCAACAGGGGACCGATGGGGTCGGATTTCAAATAACCTCTGGTAGTCGCAAAGAGGAGGTAAAGGGAAAACAGGACACAGAATAAAGAACTCAGCAGAATTTGATTTCTACGAACAAAAAGAAGCATTGCAGATAAGACATCCGACAGAGGCAAAATCCACAGGCATCCAGGCTTGCCTAGTGGATCGCGACCTCCTTGAGTAAGGAAATTTCATCCAGGGCTTTTCCCGCGCCCATGACCACCGCAGTCAGGGGATCATCGGCAAGCGTGACCGGCAACCCTGTTTCTTCCCGCAACAACATATCCAAGTTCCGGAGCAACGCCCCGCCTCCAGCAAGAACAACTCCTCGGTCGACAATATCAGCAGACAACTCCGGCGGCGTTCGTTCAAGCGAAATCCGCACGGCTTCGACGATCTGATTGATTGGCTCAAGTAGAGAATCGCGGATTTCCTCGTCGGTGATCACCACGGTCTTGGGCACACCGGCGACGAGATCACGGCCTTTAATTTCCATAGTCTGGATATCATCTGAAGGATAGGCAGAGCCGATGGTGATCTTGATCAATTCCGCTGTTCTCTCTCCTACCAACAAGTTGTATTTCCTTTTTATGAATTGGGAGATAGCTTCGTCCATCTTGTCTCCGCCTACGCGGATTGATCGTGAAAAGACAATTCCCGAAAGGGAGATGACCGCTACCTCGGTCGTGCCGCCGCCGATGTCCACAATCATATTTCCGGTCGGCTCCGTGATCGGAAGTCCTGCGCCGATGGCGGCTGCCATTGGTTCCTCGATGAGATACACTTCACGTGCCCCGGCTGATTCCGCCGATTCCCGCACGGCTCTCTTCTCCACTTCGGTTATCCCAAAGGGAACACCGATGATGATTCGTGGCCGCACGGGTGTGCGCCGATTATGGACCTTTTGAATAAAATAGCGGAGCATCGCTTCAGTGATTTCGAAGTCGGCGATCACGCCGTCCTTGAGCGGACGAATGGCCACGATATTGCCGGGTGTCCTGCCCAGCATTTTTTTTGCTTCCGCGCCTACAGCCAGGACTCTTTTCCCGCCCCTTTCGTTTTTTTGCTGCACGGCAACCACCGAGGGTTCATTGCATACAATCCCCTCGTTTTTAACGTAGATCAAAGTATTGGCAGTGCCGAGATCAACAGCGAGGTCATTGGAAAAATAGCCGAACAGGGCGTCGAACATTTAAGAAACTCCTTTTCCATTCGCAGGTTAGCAAAATTCGGCCAGAAAAGAAATAACAGATTTGTCTCGGTCAAGCAAGGTAAAGAAGCACATTATATTGTAGCAAAGTAATTCTGTCAGGGTATGGAAACAACCATAGTCCTGACAATGAAACAGCAGAAGCGGGTAAAAGTCATTCAGAAGGTCTTTAGGGGAGAGATGACGATGGCAAAGGCGGCCATGGTGCTAGGGGTTTGAGCCTGCCACACGCTTTCTACTCCTACGTCCTCGGCCTTCTCTGCGGACGCATCCAGGGGACTGTCCTGCCTCCAGAGCTCGAAATTGGCTCGGAGGGGTGGACCTCTCACCTCAGTCTGAGGCTGATCCGTCCTCTGGCGGAGACGAGACATCTGGAGCGAAGGGGCAGGATAGCCCCCTTTTATGTGTGATGCTTCCAAGAAGCACTTGGTAGTGTCGCGCTAGGTCCGGCTGGAGTAGTTGCAATAGAGGGAACCTTTTCCTATCATGCAACGGTTATACCAGAGTAGAACCAAGGTTGGAGGTCAACCGCTTTATGCTCGATGTGCTGCGTAAACGAAAGAGGTCCTGGATCATCGTGTTTTTGATAGGCGTGATTGTGATCGTTTTCACTCTTTTTTACGGGACTGGTCCTGGCCGGAATGAGCCGAGACTGAAGCCTGTCGCCGAAGTCAACGGGGAAATCATCACCCAGCAAGAATTTGATCTTCAGTATCAGAGGTTGGTGGAATTTTATAGTGATCTCTTCAAAGGTAACTTCACCCAAGAAACTTTAGAGAATCTCAATCTCAGAAGTGCCGCGGTAAACGACCTGATCCAAAAGCATCTTCTGCTTCAAGAAGCGCGGAGACTGGGGCTAGAAGTGACGGACAGCGAACTTAGGGAGGCGATTGCCCGCGTCCCGGAGCTGCAGGTCGATGGCCGTTTCAGCAAGCTGCGCTACCTAGAAGTTCTTCGTCTGAATCGCCTGACGCCCGATCAATTTGAGGCAGAGCACAGAGAACAGCTTGCCATCCAAAAGCTTAGCGATACGATTCAGGATACGGTTCACGTTACGGAAGCTGCGGTGTGGGACCAATACCGCGTGGAGCAGGAAAAAATCAACCTCGACTTCATTCGTTTCCCCGCAAGCAGCTTTACCCCTCAGGTCGAGGTTACGGAGAAAGAAATTCAGGATTACTACGACCAGAGCAAGGAGGCACTCAAAGAACCGTTAAAGGTACAGGTGGAATACTTAGCCTATCCGTTCAGCCATTTTTCCCCCAAGGCTCAGGTGAGCGACGAAGAGGTTGAGAAATATTATCAGATTCACCGAGACACGAAATTCCGTCAACCTCAAGCGCTCGAGTTGCGCCACATTTTTTTTCGTGTTCCAGAGGGGACGGCTTCCCAGGACAGAGAGGCGATTCGATCGAGGGCCGAAGAAGTGCTTCGGAGGGCTCGTAGCGGTGCAGATTTTGCCGGACTGGCTAAAGAGCAGTCGCAGGACCCGAGCGCTGCCCAAGGAGGAGACATAGGTTTTTTTGCTGCCGGCCAGATGCTGCCTCCTCTTGATAAGGCGGCCTTTGCTTTGAAAAAGGGAGAGATCAGTAACGTGGTAGAAACCTCTTTAGGATATCACATACTTAAAGTGGAGGATATCAAGGAAGAGAAAACCAAAAGTCTAAACGAGGCAAGGGAAGAAATCATCCGCGTCATCAAATCGGATCGCGAAAGAAGCGAAGCCGCTAAAACGGCTGACCAAGACCGGGAAAACATCATTTCAGGGAATACAACACTTGCATCATTGGGCGAAGAGAGAGGGATCCCTTCCAAACTGAGTCCTCTTTTTGCCCGGCGTGAGGTGTTGCCGGAAGTGGGACGCGTAGAAGAGTTTTACAAAACGGCATTTTTCCTTGCCGTCAAAGAAATCAGTTCCGTCATTGAAGGGTCTAATGCGTACTACCTGATGAGGATCAAGCAGAGAAAGGAACCTGCGGTTCCCTCTTTGGAGAGCGTGCAGCAAGAATTGGAGAGGAAGCTGAGAGAGCAAAAGGCGCTTAGACGAGCAACTCAGGAGGCTAATGCATTGCTCGAACGGTTAAGACTTGCGAAGGATCTTGGGGGGCTTGCTAAGGAGCACAAGCTGCAGGTACAAGAAACCGGTTGGTTCCCGCGCGGTGCATCTCAGATTCCCAAGATCGGGAGCTTGGAGGGGCTTGATCCCGGAGGCATCGCTGTTTCGTCTGAGAAGCCTATCCCGGATCAGGTTTATGTCCAAAGAGCCACGGTTTATATCTTTGCTTTTAAAGAAAGCCAAGGAGCAGACAGAGGGCAATTTGAAGAGCAAAAGGAACGCCTTTTGGATCAGGCGCTGACACGGAAAAAACAGAGGGTTCTCCAGGGGTTTATCGACTATCTTAAAACCAAGGCGCAGATCAAAGTACAACCCCTATTTTTGTGATCGAGTCAGACGCTTCCTTTGCCAAAATGGCAGATGGAATAACTCTTTGCAAAGCGCTGGATCATGCAGGTTTTTTTGCTGCGGCATGGAGAGACCGATTGGAATCTTGAACGGCGCTGCCAGGGGGCTACAGACCTGGACCTCAACGAGACCGGGGTTCGGCAAGCCCGGGCTGCAGCTTCTTATCTTAGTAGAGAGAAAATTCACGCTGTCTATTCAAGCAATCTCAAAAGGGCCATCCTCACGGCTGACTTCATCAGCCGTCCTCACGACCTAAAAGTTACCATCGACGGTGATTTTCGTGAGCTCCATCACGGAGAGCTCGAGGGATTAACGTTCTCGGAGATTCGGACCTCTTTTCCGGATTTCATTCGGATGTGGAAAAACAAACCGGCAGAGCTCCCCCTCCCGGGAGGGGAAAGACTGGTGGATGTGGAAAGAAGGGTTTGGAAAGGGTTGAAGCGGATCCAACAATCCCACCTTTCTCATGAAACGGTCGTTGCCGTAAGCCATAATTTTCCTATCCTGGCTATTCTTTGCGGCATTACAAGAACGCCCCTTGATCGATACCGCTCCTTTCACATTGATCCGTGCGGACTCAACCTTCTCAGTTATGACCCCAAAAACGGATGGCGGATCAATCGAATCAACAATACGAGTTACCTCTCTCGTTGCCGTACATCTGAGTCTTAGAGGTTCGCCGTAGTGTATATGTTGGTGAAGCATTCAGGGTGAGTTTGAACTACTGAGGAGTTCATAAATATTTTGACACCTCGCTTATTCCCGAAAGCTCGGCACCCTCGGGCCGGGCCCTTCCGAGCGCGGTCAAGGCTTCGACTGAGCTCAGCCGAACTTCTGGGCCCGTGCCTTGTTGGCCACCGCCCCATCCGCTCCGAGGGTGGTTACTTCACAGGCCCGGGCCTGAACGCAACCCGTACGCTCCTGTGCCCGTGCTCTACAGGTCTCGCTCCTCGGTTGCCTTATGGCTACTTACCAACTAACGAACTTTTCCCCGGCAAATCCGTCCCATACTCTAAGGGGATGCCATATATAGCAAGGCCGTGTTCCTGAATGGGGAACAAAAGTCTTCAGACCTGGGAACATTTTTGTCCTAAGAATTACCAAATTACCGCAAATTTGCACTCAAATAGCTTAAACGATTTGATAACTTGCTGATTTTCCGTACGTTTCTATTTTCACATCTTGGCATGGTTTTAGCTTATCGTTTGCTTAGGTCCACCGGGATGGGCCATCTGATACAGATTAGAGTAAGCTGGGCTTCGATAAAGCACAATAGAGGACAGGGTTTAAATGGAATTTTCTAGAGACAGCGGCAACCATCCCTTCAGTTTCTCGAGCTTAAGCAATGAGGTAAGACAGCTCAAGGAAACTTTGCTGAGCCAAATGCGCATTCTGGAGTCGGACCTCGAGCAAGTGGGCACGGTGGCAGCGGAAGAGGCCCAGCGAGCCGAGCAGGTAAGGGAAAGCCTCAAAGCAGAAGTGGCAACACTGCAGGCGCAGGTTGGGGAGAAAGAGGAAGCAGCACGGGCAAAAGAGGCTGCGGTTGGGGATTTAGAGAATCAGGTAAAAGAGAAAGAAGGATTACTGGAGGTTCGTGATGCGGAGCTAAAAGATCTTAAATCCAAAACAGATCTCCTTGGAGAGCGGATAAGCCGCATAGAATACGTCGTTAAGCAAGCAGAGTCGGCAGCGGGGGAGGTCGAGCATGCCAAGCAGGTAAGTGAGGGCTTGAGGGCAGAGGTGGCAGCACTGCAGGCTCAGCTGAGGGAAAAGGAAGAGGCGGTACGGGCGAAGGAGTCTGCGGTTCATGGGTTGGAAGATAATCTGAGCGCACAGCTAAAAGATTTAGAGAATCAGGTAAAAGAGAAAGAAGGACTGCTGGAGGTCCGTAATGCGGAGCTAAAGGGACTGAGATCCGAAATAGAGGCGCTTGTTGGCCGGATAGCGCGGATGGAGTCTGCTACCAGGCAAGCGGAGTCGGCGTTGGTGAGCGAAGCTCAACGAGCCGAGCAGGCGAGGGAGAGTTCGAGGGTCGAGATTGCAGTGCTTCAGGCTCCGCTGAGGGAGAAGGAAGAGGCGGTACGGGCGAAGGAGTCTGCGGTTCATG
>JAUXIP010000046.1 GCA_030620935.1 Deltaproteobacteria bacterium
GCGCTTGAGGTTTATGGAACGTCGGTTATCACGGCCGTCACGGCACAGAATACGAGGGGCGTCACGCGGATCCTGGAGTTGGATCCGGACCTGGTTGCGGCGCAGATCGATGCGGTTATCGGGGATATAGGGACCCAGGCCGTAAAGACCGGAATGCTGGCCAACTCCGCTATTATTGAATTTGTCGCACAGAAGATTCGCGAGCACGGGCTGAAAAATCTTGTCGTCGATCCGGTTATGGTGGCTAAAGGAGGAGAACGGCTCCTACGCGGGGACGCCATCGAGACGCTGCGTTCTCGACTCATCCCTTTGGCCACGATCGTGACCCCTAATCTCCCTGAAGCGGAGCAGTTGACCGGACTTCGATTGACCCGCAAGAGAGACATCCGCGAAGCTGCGGCGCGCATTTTGGGCATGGGAGCCAAGGGTGTTGTTATCAAGGGAGGCCACCGGAGAGGAGCGGCCACGGATGTTTTTTATGACGGGATCAAGTTTCGCGAGTTTACTACCGAGCGAGTCCGCACCCGCCACACGCATGGGACCGGATGCACATTTTCAGCGGCCATAGCCGCTAACTTGGCCAAAGGTGAGAAACCGGAAAGAGCCGTTGTGCTGGCTAAGCAGTATATTACCCGGGCGATCCGCCGAGGTTTTGCCATCGGCTCCGGGCACAGTCCGGCGCATCATTTTTTCCAATATTGGAAGAATCACTGAGCTCAGCCCCGATCCGAAATTTTTTCCCCACAGCTTTCGGTCTCGTCACCCTCACCTGGCGGCAATATGTCGGTAGGTCTTTTTCATATTGATGTTAGGACGCAGTGCCGCGCTCCATTTCGGAGATCATCTCTCGCACCGCGCTCAGAGGGTCTTTGGCCTCTATAATCGGCCGCCCCACAACGATGTAGTCGACTCCAGCCCGGATGGCCTCCTCAGGGGTCATGACCCTTCTCTGATCATTGCGCTTTATCTTTTGCGGCCGTATCCCGGGCGAGACGATGATGAAGCGACGGCCGCAGGCTTTGCGGATATCGGCCACCTCGTGAGAAGCCGCCACGACGCCGTCCATGGCTGCCTCTTTTGCCAAAACCGCAAGGCGCACAACCTGATCGGCGATCTCGCCACCGACGCCGACCTTTTTTAGATCATTCTTGTTAAGGCTGGTGAGCACGGTGACCGCCAGCATGATAGGTCGCCGCAGCGCTTCCTGGCGACATACTCGCGTCACCTCTTTGACGGTTTCACGCATCATCTGAAAACTTCCGGAGGCATGAACATCGAACATCTTTACTCCCAAACGGGTCGCCTCGACCGCCGCTTTGGCTACGATGGTGGGAATATCGTGAAATTTGAGGTCTAGAAAGACTTCTCCTCCCACATTTTGGATCATTTTGACCGCCTGCGGGCCGGCATGGGTAAAGAGCTGCTTTCCGATCTTGAACATCCCGACCTTGGCGGCCAGGAGACTGACTAAAGCCTTGACTCTATCCAGGTTGTCTACGTCGAGAGCGAGAATCAAGCGATCCCGTATCGAGCCCGGAGAGCGAACCAATTGAAGAGTTGAAGCCATTTTTTAGACTCTCAGCGCCTCTGTGACCAACGATTCTATTTTCTGAGTGGCCTTGCGCACGGGAATTTCCTCCATCTTCCCGTCTTTCCGTCGACGCACCTCCACACAACCCTTCTCCAGACTTTTCGGGCCGATGGTGATCCGCAAGGGGACCCCGATGAGGTCGGCATCTTTGAACTTAACTCCCGGCCGCTCATCCCGATCGTCCAGGAGAACCTCGATCCCGCGCTGCACGAGATCGCGGTATAGATCGTCGGTTACCTGTTGAATAGCTTCCTCTCGGTATTGGGTCGGAAGAAGGAGAACATTAAAGGGGGCAATGGAAAAGGGCCAGCTAATTCCCTGATCGTCATGGTTTTGCTCGACCGCTGCCGCCAAAAGGCGCGTGATACCAATACCGTAGCAGCCCATTTCGATGGCCCGCTCCCGTCCTTCGGCGTCGAGATAGGTTGCTCCCATAGCCTCGCTGTACTTTTTCCCCAGGTAGAAGATCTGGCCGACCTCTACGCCGCGGTAACATTCGAGACGCCCATGATCGCAACGGGGGCAGGGATCGCCCGCGATTGCTATCCGAAGATCGGCGAACGCGGAGGGGGTAAAGTCCCTCTCCTGGTCGACTTCCACGAAGTGGGCGTTCTCCTCGTTGGCTCCTGTGACGGCCCCGCGCATCCCCTGGATCGCCCGGTCGGCCACGGTCCGGAGCTTCAGTCCAATCGGCCCCAAAAAGCCGGGAACGATTTCGGTGGCGTTTTTCACCTCGGATTCATCCGCCAGGACGACTTCCTGGCAACCCAAGACCGCCATGAGTTTCAACTCGTTAATCTCGTGATCTCCCCGGACCAAAACGGCCACCAACTCTCGCCGATCGACCTTATAGACGAGGGTCTTGATGAACCGCTCGGGTGGAAGGCCTAAAAAATCGGCAACCTCGGCGACGCTTTTTTTTCCGGGTGTGGCGACCTTTTTTAAATCAGGGTGGGACTCTTTGATGTCGCGCGCCAAAGGCCGCTCTGCCTTGACCTCGGATTTTTGTATGTTGGCTGCGTAATCGCAGCTATTGCAGCTTACGAGGGCGTCCTCTCCTGAATCGGCCAGCACTTGAAATTCATGGGAAAGGCTCCCTCCGATGGCGCCGGTATCCGCTTCCACCGAGCGAAAGTTGAGACCGCAGCGGGTGAAAATCTTCTTGTAGGCCTGAAACATGTTCTCGTATTCGCGCCGGCAGTCTTCCATATCGACATGGAAGCTGTAGGCGTCCTTCATGATAAACTCTCGACCGCGTATCAGGCCGAAGCGCGGTCGGATCTCGTCGCGAAATTTGGTCTGGATCTGGTAGAGGTTTATAGGAAGCTCGCGGTAGGAGCGGACCACGCGGCGGACCAGGTCCGTAACCAGTTCCTCATGTGTGGGTCCAAGGCAAAAATCTCTCTCGTGACGATCCCTGAAACGAAGCAGCTCTTTACCGTAGACTTCCCAGCGGCCGCTTTCCTGCCACAGCTCCGCAGGCGAGACGACCGGGAGCAGCAGCTCTTGGGCGCCGGCTCGATCCATCTCCTCTCTGACAATCGTTTCAATTTTGCGGATGACCTTCAGAGCCAGAGGCAGGTAGTCATAGATGCCCCGGCTGATCTGACGGATCATTCCGGCCCGGACCAGAAGTTTGTGACTGATGACCTCTGCGTCGGCAGGAACTTCTTTCAGCGTAGGAATGAAGGTATGGCTCCAGCGCACGGTATTCTCATTGACTAGGAAGACGAAGGAAAAAGAGGTGACTAATCGTCCTGAACTGCCGCCTTTTCTGCGTCTTTTTCAGCCGCCAGCTTCTCGACTTCTTCCATGAGGGCATTCACGATCTGCGCCTCCGGGACCTTACGGATCACTTCCCCTTTTTTAAAGATCAGACCGATTCCTTTTCCCCCGGCGACGCCGATGTCCGCAGCGCGCGCCTCACCCGGACCGTTTACCTCACAGCCCATAACGGCAACGTGGATGTCTTTATTGCTGAAAGGCGTCATGCGCTGCTCCACCTCCTTGGCCAGGCCCACCAAGTCTATATCCGCGCGGCCACAGGAAGGGCAGGCGACGAAAGTCATCCCCTCTTTCCTGAGGCCCAGGGATTTGAGGATTTCGATCCCAACCCGCACCTCTTCCACCGGGTCGGCCGCGAGCGAGACGCGTATGGTGTCGCCGATCCCTTCGGCAAGAAGCGTCCCGAGCCCGACCGCGGATTTGATCGTGCCGATGGTCGGTGTGCCGGCTTCGGTCACGCCCAGGTGAAAGGGGTAATCCACTTTATCGGCGAGCATGCGGTAGGCCTCTATCATCATAAGCGGGTCCGAGGCTTTGAGCGAGACTTTGACCTCTTCGTAGCCGAGCTCTTCCAGGATGCCGATGTGGCGTAGGGCGCTTTCGACCATTCCTTCGGCCGTTGGGCCATCGTATTTCTGCAGCAAGTCTTTTTCCAAAGAGCCGGCGTTGACCCCGATCCGAATAGGGATTTTGCGCTCAGAAGCGAGCTTGATGACCTCTTCGATGCACCAGCGCTCGCCGATATTACCGGGATTGAGGCGCAAACCGTCTACTCCCTGTTCCAAAGCGATCAAGGCGAGCTTGTAGTTGAAATGAATGTCCGCCACCAGCGGAATGCGGATTTTTCTTTTGATTTCGCTAAGCTGCTCGGCCGCCTCTCGCACCGGGACTGCCACGCGAACTATTTCACAACCCGTTGCCTCTAAGGCCCAGATTTGGTCGACGGTCGCGTGTACATCGCAGGTATCTGTTTTGGTCATCGATTGGACGGAAATCGGCGCATTTCCCCCTACTTTGACCTTCCCGAGCTGGATTTGCCTAGTCTTACGTCGCGGCAGCATCAATCCATTATACATCAGTTCACTATAATGGACGATCCGAAAGGGTGTCAACTATCCTGGCCGTCGATAAGGGACGCTTGCTTCGTTGTCGCTTCGGGCCCGCATCCTCACGTACTGCCGTGTACGCTCCGGTGCGATCCCTCGCTCCGCCTTGCACCCGCCACCTTCTCGGCGGCCTGGAGTGCTAAGGTATTGCAAGCTTACGCATGGATTATGGAGCTACGCTTAGTCTGAGCATGCTTCCTAAATGGATTGGATTTGGTTGCTTTCCTATTTCGAGTTCTATACGATCCGCTAAACTAGAATCGGACGGATTTGACCGATCAACGGATAAACAAGGGAGGGGTAAGATGCGAAGATTCACGGGGGCTTTGGTATTCATTGTCTTAATTTCCGTATTGTTTCTCGGTCAAGCAGTCTCTCTTTACACGGATTGGCTCTGGTTTGAGGAAGTCGACTTCACCCAGGTATTCAGGACCACGCTTACTTCCAAACTGATCCTGGCGGTCGTCTTTGGCAGCCTCTTTGCCCTGATACTCTACTTCAATATCAAGCTGGCGACCCAAGCCCCTAGGGATGTCCGCTTCTTGGACGAGGAGAGCGCGATCGAGCTGCCTAGTCCTGATCTTATCGACCCGCTCGTAAAGCGTCTGCTCCTGCCGGGAGTCCTTGTCCTGGGGTTGTTCGCCGCCCCACAGGCAGCGAGCTATTGGGAAACGTGCCTCCTCTTTTTTAACTCGGTTCCCTTTGGCATTGAAGATCCTCTCTTCGGCCGAGATATCGGATTCTATGTCTTTCGTCTGCCGGCCCTGACAGCGCTATCCAACTGGTTTACCGTGACCCTAGGGCTTACTTTGCTGGCGTCCGCCTTTGTCTATCTCCTTTATCGAGGCGTCCAGTATAACCAGAGGGGAATCTCTCTCGGCCGCAGGGCGAGAGTCCATCTTTTCGTTCTGGGTGCCCTGATTCTACTGCTTAGAGCTTGGGGCTACTTCCTGGACCGCTTCGAGTTGCTTTATTCACCCAGGGGAGCAGCCTTCGGGGCCAGCTATGCGGATGTTCACGCCAATCTACCTGTCCTCTGGGTTCTGGTCTTCCTCGCCCTCATTGCCTCGGGGCTCTGTCTCTTCCAGCTCACGAAGCCGGGGTTTAAGTACCTGTTCATTGGGGTTGGAGGCGTGGCCGCGGTCCATTTTCTCGGCTTGAGTATCTACCCTTCCCTACTCCAGCGCTTTCGCGTGGTGCCCAACGAGATTGTCGCGGAGAGGCCGTTTATCGAGCGCAACATCCGGCTCACGCGTCGCGCCTATGGTCTGGATAAAGTCGAGAGCCAGGACTTTCCAGCCGACGAGCAGCTCACGGCAGACGATATCAAGCGCAACGACCTAACCATTAAAAACATCCGGCTCTGGGAGCACCGCCCCCTCCTGGCGACCTATGGCCAGAAGCAGGAGATCCGCACCTATTATAAATTCGTTGATGTCGACAACGACCGCTACCTGATCAACGGCAACTATCGCCAGATCATGCTTTCAGCACGAGAGCTTTCCCACGAAGATCTGCCCAGCCGCAGCTGGATCAACGAACATCTCGTTTACACTCACGGCTACGGAGTTGTTTTCGGACCGGTGAATCAGGTCACCCCGGAGGGCTTGCCGGAATTTTTCATCAAAGATATCCCGCCGGTCTCCAATGCCAATATTGTGGTCACCCGCCCGGAGATCTATTACGGAGAGCGGGCCAACAATTACGTCTTCGTAAAGACCAAAGCCCAAGAGCTCGACTATCCCTCAGGAGATCAAAACGTTTACACAACCTACGAAGGCAAGGGCGGAGTTCCAGTCCACTCCTTCTGGCGTAAGCTCCTGTATTCAGCCCGCTATAGAACCACGAGCATTTTCCTCGCCAAGGAGATTGCCAATGAAAGCCGGATCCTTTACTACCGCCAGATCAAGGAGCGGGTTACGAAGATCGCTCCTTTTATTACCTTTGACCGGGACTCTTATCTTGTCATTGCCGAGGGGGGTCGTCTCTTCTGGATCATCGATGGATATACGACCTCGAACCGCTACCCCTACTCGGAACCGACAGCCAATATGGGCAACTACATCCGCAACTCGGTCAAGGTTGTGGTGGATGCCTATGACGGCACGGTGACCCTCTACCTGAGCGACCCGGAGGATCCCATCATTCAGGCCTACGCCAAGATATTTCCCAAGCTTGTTAAATCCTTGGACGAAATGCCGGAAGATCTCCGGGCCCACATCCGCTATCCTCAAGATCTTTTCATCATCCAGGCGCGCATGTATGCCACCTATCACATGCAGGATCCACAGGTCTTCTATAATAAAGAAGATCTATTAAGCATCCCACAAAAGGCAGTAGAAACGGAGGAAGAGGAGATAGGAGGCCCCGTGATGGGGCCGAGGAGGAAACGGGTAATGGAACAGGAAGTGGTTCCCTACTACACAATTTTGCGCCTTCCCGGCGAAAAGAAAGAGGAGTTCATTCTCCTTCTCCCTTTTACTCCTAACAAGAAGGACAACATGCGGGCATGGTTGGCGGCACGGAGCGATCCGCCCCATTACGGTAAGCTTATTGCCCTAGAGTTTCCCAAAGGAAAGATAGTCTATGGACCGAGGCAGATCGATGCCCGAATCGATCAGGACGCCTTTATCTCTCAGCAGCTCAGTCTCTGGGGCCAACGGGGGTCTCAGGTGATCCGGGGCAGCCTGTTGGCGATCCCGATCGAGCAGTCTCTCCTCTACGTCCAGCCCCTCTATCTAGCGGCGGAGAAGGGATCGCTTCCCGAATTGAAAAGGGTGATCGTCGCCTTCGGCAACCAGATTGCAATGGAAGAAACTCTTGAACAATCCCTCGATCGTATCTTTGGCAGCAGGTTGACAAAACAAGCCACTCAATTGATGGCGCTCCCCAAGGTCACTAAAGACGAGAAGGATTTGGTTGCCCGCGCCTTGGAACATTACGCGCTCTCTCAACAATATCTGCGGCAAGGAAATTTCGCCGGTTTCGGCGAGGAGCTAGAGCAGGTCGAGAGCCTGCTCAAGCGGATGGAAAAGGAGCGTTGACCAGGACAAGAGATTCTTTCGATGCCTGTTCTAGACATATGATAAGGTAGGGCACGATGGAAAACTTACTTGAGGTACGCGATCTCAAGACCTATTTTTACACCTCCCAGGGCGTCGTGAAGGCAGTGGACGGCGTCTCCTACGATGTCAAAGCCGGAGAGACTTGTGCCCTGGTCGGAGAAAGCGGCTGCGGCAAGACGATGAGCGCGCTCTCGATCATGCGCCTTGTGCCTCAACCTCAAGGAGTGATTGCGGGCGGCGAGATCCGCTTCCAGGGGAAGGATCTTTTAACGCTGGATCAAGAAGAGATGCGGCGGGTCAGGGGCGCGGAGATCGCCATGATCTTCCAGGAGCCGATGACCTCCCTCAATCCCGTCCTTTCCATCGGCCGCCAAATTACCGAGACCCTGGAAGCTCATCGTACAATATCCAGAAAAGAGACGAAAAGACGCGCTACGGAACTCCTTCAGCTGGTGGGAATCCCGGATGCTGAGCGGCGACTGTCGGACTATCCCCATCAACTAAGCGGCGGTATGCGGCAGCGAGTGATGATCGCGAGTGCGCTAAGCTGCGATCCCAAACTGATCCTGGCCGATGAACCGACGACCGCTTTGGACGTCACCATCCAGGCGCAGATCTTGGAGTTGATGCGCGATCTGGCGCAGAAATTCGGCGTGGCTCTGATCATCATCACGCATAACCTAGGGGTCGTAGCCCGTTACGCGGATCGCGTCTATGTCATGTATGCCGGCAAGATCATCGAGAGCGGGAGCGCGCGGGAGATTTATCAAAATCCGCGGCACCCTTATACGATCGGGCTGCTCCGCTCGGTGCCGCGCCTGGATCAGCCGCGCAAGGCCAAGCTGGATCCTATTGAAGGGCAGCCTCCGGATTTATGGAATCTCTCCCGCGGTTGCAGTTTTCAACCGCGCTGCAAGTTTGCCGTTGATAAGTGCGCCGAGGCCGTACCTCCATTGCAGGAAGTAGGAGAAGGTCACCGGTCGGCCTGCTGGGAAGCGGAAACGCTGCACGAAGAGAAAGTTTTAAGTTCTTAGTTCTCAGTCTTTAGTCATGCTTCAGGCGCGAAACTCGGAACCCGAAGATCGAAACTCCGTCATCGTCGAAGTGCGCGGCGTCAAAAAATATTTCCCGGTGGTTACGGGTCTGATCGCCCAACGGGTCGTGGGATGGATCAAAGCCGTCGATGATGTGAGTTTTTCTCTCAGTAGAGGGAAGACCCTTGGCTTGGTCGGAGAGTCCGGCTGCGGCAAGACGACGCTAGGACGTTGTATCCTCCAACTGGACCGCCCCACTGATGGGCAGATCTTTTTCGAAGGTCAAGACCTGGCCGGCATGTCGGAGGCAGCCCTGCGTCCTTTGCGACAACAGATGCAGGTCATTTTCCAGGATCCCTACAGTTCTCTCAATCCTCGCATGACCATCGGCCAGATCATCGGTGAGCCGATACACGTCCACAGGTTGGCAAAGGATACGGGCGAGTGCCGCGACCGGGTGGCCGAGCTTCTCTCAGTCGTCGGAATAAACCCCCTGTTGGCCGGTCGTTACCCTCACGAGTTGAGCGGGGGTCAGAGACAGAGAATCGGCATCGCCCGAGCCCTGGCGCTCAAGCCGAAATTTATCGTTTGTGATGAGCCGGTCTCTGCCTTAGATGTCTCCATTCAGGCTCAGATCATTAACCTCCTGGAGGAGCTCCAGGAGCGTTTTGCCCTGACTTATCTCTTTATCGCACACGATCTCTCGGTGGTGCGCCATATCAGCGACCGGATCGCCGTCATGTATTTGGGAAAGGTCGTCGAGATTGCTGACCGTCAAGAGCTGTACGAAAATCCCCTCCACCCCTATACCCAAGCGCTTCTTTCAGCTGTTCCTATCCCCGATCCTAAGATCGAGGCCAACCGGGAGCGCCTTGTCCTTAAAGGGGAGGTCTCCAGCGCTCTGAACCGTCCCAGCGGTTGTGTCTTCCACCCCCGCTGTTCCCTCGGCGACGAGGAGTGTACCAAAGGAGTTCCTGAGTTGAGGGAGATAAAGCCCAATCACTGGGCGGCCTGCATCCACGTTTGACTCTGGCCGCCGAGAAGGCGGCGCTTGCTGCGTTGTCGCTTCGGGCTCGCATCCTCACGTACTGCCGTGTACGCTCCGGTGCGATTCGCCTGTAAGATAGGGCCGCCTTGCACCCGCCACCTTCTCGGCGGCCAGGGCTTTCGAACAGTTGCAAGTGTGGGTAGGGAAGTGTTGTTGGGGTTAACGCGCTGGCCGGGGCAGGTTGGTGTAGCGGCCGGTCTGGAGGAGATGCTCGGCCACTTGGAGCAGGGCGATCGCGATCTGGCTGTGCTGAATTCGTCCCGCCGTTGAAGACGCGGTATTCCATGGTGCCGGATTCGTACTTCGCTCGTATCTCAGCTCCTGGCCGTTCTCAGCGAACACCGTGAGATTTAATCCTGAGATCACGCCATAGCGGTTTTTGTTATAAATCATAGTGGCGAGA
>JAUXIP010000062.1 GCA_030620935.1 Deltaproteobacteria bacterium
AGTCTCGTATTTGTCGCGACCCGGCGTGAATGGGGGAGTAAGAGGCGGAGGTGCTTCCGCTTCGAGTACGTTGTTCTGCACTCTCCGCGTCTTGTAAAACACGGCCATATAACCCACGGTAAGTTGTAACTTCTTCCATGTATAACTGACACCCCCATTGAGAGTGAGAATGTCGGCTCCAGGAACAATAGGGCCCAGAGTTTTGGCAGGGATGGGAGATTCGTCCAGCCCCAGACCTGCCATCAAATCCCAACGTTCGTCAAGGTGAAAGAGGGTTCCCAACCGGAGTGTACTGCTGTTTTTCCAGTTGGCACTGATGGACAAACCGGGGATAGGAATGGCTCCCCCAAGAGCAGGGAGGGGAGTAGCAAATCTGACATTAAAACGTTCAAAGTCATCCCATTTGGTCCAGTCGTAAACGAATTCAGAACTCCATCTGGGGGTCATTTGCCAGTAAATTCCTGCGCTCACCACAGACGGCAAGACTAGGCTACCCCCACCAGCTACTTTTGTCTTGGTAGACGTCCCATCGAAGTCCGTAAACTTTACCTTCGCGCCCTCAAATTCCAAATAGGTTCGACTTCTAAAAGAAAGGCCGAGCTTGATCGGATTTGTAGGTTTGATGAGTAAGCCAAGATTAAAAGCAAATGCTTCGTCTGGACCCGTAAGTTTTGCTCCGCCATCGGGAGTCCCAACGCCAAGCGCATCGAGAAAGATAGCTCTTGTCAGCGTGGTCGAGCCCCGGATAAAGCTAGCACCGGCGCCTATAGAAAGAAAATCAGAGGCCCGCCAGCCCACTGCCCCGGTAAAATAAAGTGGTTTAAATTCGGAGCGAATGGCCGCAAACCTGGTCATGGCGTCCTTATCATAAGAGGTAGCTAAACCAAAGGGAGAGTAAGTGCCGAAGCCTAATGTGAAGTTGGTCTGTGGAACATTATAGTTTGCAAAGAAACTGGGCAAAAAATTATCGTTTTTCCTATTAATCGACCTATCGCCACTGTTTGCGACATTGCTTAAGACATGGATGTAAGTAAGTCCTCCAGCGATTTCGTTTCCTTCGATTTCAGTGAGTGCCGCCGGGTTATAATAAACGGCAGAAGGGTCATCCACCCCGGCAGTCAGGGCATTAGACAGAGCTATTCCCTTGGCTGTCTGGTGGGGAATGGCATAGCCTCCGGCGGAAACGACACCAGAACTACAGAATGGCAACAATAGAAAGAAAACAGCTGTTCTAATAGCGAATGATAACAGTGACGCCACGCTATCTTAAGCCCTTGACTAATAGACACAACTAAAATATATCTCAGAAAAATTTTGCCAGAGGGTGTCATAAAGGAGGGGCGAATGCAAGAGATGTTATTAACAACTGAACAGGTTGCCCGGTATCTCAAAGTAGACAAATTCACTGTTTATCGATTGGTAGCCCAGAGAAAGATCCCTGCTTTCAAAGTGGGCAACCAATGGCGGTATAAAAGAAACATGATAGATGCTTGGCTGATGAGGAACTCCAATATAAGAAGGAAAGAAGCGCATTAATACAGATACAGAGCTTGTGTGTCGTATGGGCTCTCTTCATGACAGGAGAGACGCCTGCGGGGAAATGATCGCGAGCTGAAGTGCAAGCGCTTCGAGTGAGTCCTGCCAGGGTGGCAAATCCGGTTAGTTCAGTTATTCTTCCCCTTGCCAAGAACGGTTTTTCTGTGCTTCGATATAATTACACGAGCCACGTGGGCAGAAGCGAAGGGAAAATTGTCTGTAGTTCCTTGGAAAGCATGAGAAAGGACATCGACGGAGCGCTCGATTTTGTCAAGAATGCGTTATATGCTTCCAGAAGGGTAGCTGCCTATAGTCGTAGTCATAGTACCCCTAAGATGGCTGATTGCACTGTCTTAAACCATGTCGTAGCTACATCATTCCAGTTTCCTACGCAATTGCACGGTGCCTCTTAATGAAGATCGACATCGCAGTCAAAAAAGGTTTTATCTATGCTTTGCTTTTATTAGGGCTTGTGGTTCCTTGCTATCTGTTGTTCATATGGGCACAAAAGGCTGCTTTCGGCACCCTCAATTACTCTTTCTCCTTAGTCAGTTTGGTTCTTTTTATTGTGGTTGGGTTTCTGTTCGCTAAGTTCCGTTATAAAACCGAAGAGGCTCTGGAGCGTGTCCTGTTCAAGAAGCGGTACGATTACCGGGAAACCTTGTTGCGTTCTAGCCGGGATATGGTCTCCATCGTGGATCTTGAGACCCTCTCTGAGAACCTTCTCCAAACAGTAGGAAAGGCGCTAGGGATTGAGAAGACGTCTCTATTTCTTTCCGATGAGATCAAAGGATCACTGAGTCTCAAAGCGAGCATCGGCTTGGATACGGACCGATTGCAAAAATCCGCGCTTCTTCGAGAGGACCCTTTGCTTCAGAAGCTTATGGTAACTTCCGAGCCTCTCGTTCGAGAGGTGGTGGAAATGGCCCGCGATGGGCCAGAGGAAACAAGGATCGCCGAAAGAATGGCTCAGCTTGAGGCGGAGGTCAGTTTGCCCCTTGTGTCCAAGGACAGGCTCATTGGGGTATTGAATATGGGGCACAAACAAGGCAGAGAGACATACTCCCATGAAGACCTCGAGGTTCTTTCCACCCTGGCTAACCAAGCCGCCATTGCAATTGAAAACGCGCGCCTTTACGACAACCTCAAACAGTCGCAGAATATCATCAGGCGCGCAGATCGGCTCTCCTCCCTGGGAATGTTGACGGCCGGGCTTGCCCACGAAATTCGCAACCCTCTGGTGGCAATCCGAACTTTTACACAGCTTCTTCCCGAACGCTACGGCGACGTAGAGTTCCGAAATAACTTTCAGGCGGTTGCCCTGAAAGAAGTGGATCGCATCTGTGGATTGGTCAATGACCTTTTGAGTTTCGCACGTCCCTCGACCCCTAATGTATCGGCCGAGGACGTTAACAATATTGTGGAAAGCACGGCTCGAATCCTGGAGACCGAGGCGAAAGAGAATGACGTAAGGATTCATCTCGACCTGGCTCCCAGTCTTCCAAATATATCAATTGACAAGGAACAGATAAAACAGGTATTGATGAATTTTGTCCTCAATGCTATTCAAGCGATTGAGGGTGGGGGAGTGGTCGAGCTCAGCACACGGTTGTTTGCCAAGGCCGGGTCGGAACCGTTTGTTCAGATCGGCGTTCGAGATTCCGGAGTAGGGATCGCCGTCAAGGATCTGGAGAACATTTTCAACCCCTTCTTTACCACGAAAAAAGAGGGCAGCGGTCTTGGGCTTTCTATTTCCCATCAGATAGTGCAGGAGCACGGAGGATCCATCGTCGTAGACAGCAAGCTGGACGAAGGGTCCACCTTTTTAATCAATTTGCCGGTTAGCAGGCCTCTAAAATATTAGAGGCTGGATGCCCGGCCTCAAATCCATGAAAAAAATCTTGGTCGTTGATGAGTCTCGGGCCGTCCGCGAAACCCTCGCTTTTATTTTGGGGAGCGACTATACCGTCGTCGAGTGCTCTTCTCTCCCGGAAGAGAGTATCTTTGCCGGGAACGAGAAGGCGGATCTATTGATCCTGGGAATCTCAGCTCGGTTGGCCTCGGATACCTCCGCTCTTTTGAGGACCACGTCACAAGTTCCTGTCCCCGTCCTTTTCCTTGTGGACTCCAGATCCACAATGAGTTTTTTGGAGACCCAAGGGGAGTCCAATTTCTTGGCAAAGCCTTTTAACCCCTACGCATTGGAGGAAAAAGTAGGTCAGCTTTTAGTCCAGCGCGATCGTTCCTCAGTTGCATCATCTTTACCTTCCATGAAAAGAAATGAATTAGGCCGGCATCTTGATTTTCCTCGTGTCCCTGCCTTCAGTTCCGCCTTGGCCAAAAGGTATGCTCTAACGGCTCTACCTATACTTATCGTGGGAGAAACGGGGTGTGGCCAGGAACGGGTGGCCCAGGCTCTGCATTATTTAAACAACCGAGCCGGAGCCTGGATCGCCAACTATGCTTCAGGGATGACTCAAGACGATCTCCCGCAACAACTTAGCCAGATATCTAGGAGAGAGCACGGGTCTCCTCAACCGGTTACCCTTTTTCTCAGCGGGATCGAAACCCTTCACCCTTTAAACCAGTCCTCGCTCTTGGATTGTATAGAAAGGGAAGAGGAAAGAGGAAGGCATTTTTGGCTCCTCTCTAGCTCCCGGGTCGATTTGTTGGAAAAAGTTTATCAGGGAGAGTTTCTTGATGTTCTTTATTATCGCCTGGCGACATTAACGCTCCGGCTTCCGCCTCTGAGAGAGAGGCAAAATGACATCCCTTCCCTGGTCTCTTTATTGGCTCAGGAGTATGGGGAATATCTTGGTCTTGGAAAAGTAAGTTTTTCTCCTGACGCCGTGGATCGGCTTTGCAACTATCTCTGGTTTGGGAACTTAAATGAAATGGAGGCAGTGATTGCCAGGACCCTGGCTACTCAGAGAAAAGATGTCATACAAGCTTCAGACCTGATTCTAGGGTTTCCGGAGGAGGGCCGGCAATCTCTTCCTCCCAAGGCACGGGAGGAGCCGATCTCTGAAGAAAGAGGGGAAAAAGAAACTTCCAGCGTTCCAGATCTAAAGGATCAGGGGTCGTCCGGCGTCAAACAGTCAACCAATGGGGACTATCGGGGCATCAGAGTTTTTATCAACGAGCTGGCTCATGAGCTCAAGAACCCCATGGTTACGATCAAAACATTCGCCCAACTTTTGGGAGATAGGTTCGACGACGCGATCTTCCGGACCCGTTTCCGGGAGGCAGTGGGCGGCGATATCGAGCGCATGGATGAATTATTGGAAGCCTTGCTGGATTTTTCTCGGTTTTCCCATCCGGTTGTTGAAAAGACTCAGCTCTATGGGCTGTTGCGCGGAGTTCTCGATGAAATTTCTTCCGAGTGTATCAAAAGGGAAGCAAGCGTGCGCTGGATCAGACAGGGAGAAACGGCGGAAGTTTGTGTTGATGAAGCGCAGCTTCGCTATGCATTTAAAAATATTGTTCGAGCGGTCTTGACGCAAGTGAGGCCAAAGGGTGAAATTGAAATAGACATGGAAGGAGAGGGAAGAGTAACCGTTGGCTTTGTTCGGGAGGCGGATCACATAAGCTCATTCACCCATTATCTCGACCGTTCCTCTGTCACGATGGAAGAGGAGGCCTTGCCACTGCGGATCCTTCTTGCCAAAATCCTCCTGGAGAGAAACGGTGGAGGGATCGAGGTCAACCATTTCAGTGGAGGAAAAGTGCTGATCCGGACGGAACTTCCCGTCTCCTAGCTGCTGGATATTGCAAGGTATTAGAAGAATATGAATCAACCATCCCTGCTTGTTGTTGACGATGAATCCAGCGTGAGGGAGTCCCTGCGCCTTATTTTCGGTAAGGATTTCCGAGTTTCCGAGGCGAAATCCAGCGAGGAAGCGATCCGGAGAGTTAAGGAAGACAGTCCTGAGATTGTTCTGCTGGACATCCTGATGCCCGGAACCGATGGAATCGAGGTCCTCAAGGAAATCAAGGTCATTGATCCTGAGAGTCAGGTGATTATGCTGACGGCCTTGAATACTGCTCGCACGGCATTTATGGCAAAAGGGTCTGGGGCCTTTGACTATGTCACGAAGCCCTTTGATGTGAACGAGCTGCGCCTCAGAGTGAATCGGGCCCTCGAGAAGATTCAGTTATCCAGAGAACTGGAGCGACTGAAGGAGGAGGTAGGGCGGAAATACGGCATGGACAACGTCGTCGGGAAGTCCCAGGCGATGGTTGATGTTTTTAAAATAGTGAGCAGGGGGGCGGCCAGAAAGAGCACGGTTTTGGTTACCGGTGAGAGTGGGACCGGGAAAGAGATCGTCGCCCGGGCGATTCACTACAACAGTAAGCGACGCACTAAGCCGTACGTCATAGTGAACTGTGCCGCTTTGCCCGATACCCTTATTGAAAGCGAGCTTTTCGGTTATGAAAGGGGCGCTTTTACCAACGCTCACCAAAAAAAGATCGGACATTTCGAGTTGGCGCATGGCGGGACCCTTTTCCTCGACGAGATTGGAGAGTTGAATTTAGGAACTCAGGCCAAGCTCCTTAGAGCTATAGAGACGGAAACTTTCACCCGTCTCGGCGGGACCGAGGAAAGCAAGGTCGATATCCGGCTGATCGCCGCCAGCAACCGAGATCTTGAAAAAGCAGTCAAGGTGGGAAGCTTCCGAGCCGATCTCTTTTATCGGCTCAATGTCGTTTGCATACATCTTCCTCTTCTAAGAGAAAGAAAAGAAGACATTCCCCTCCTCCTCGATCATTTCCTTAAAACCAAGGCCAAGGAGAACTCCGTCATTCCCAAGACGCTTTCAGCCGAAGTAGTGGATTGTTTTATGTCTTATCCGTGGCCTGGAAACGTCAGAGAATTGGAGAATCTCATCGAGCGCCTCACTATTTTATCGCCCCGTGAGATCATAACGTTTCAGGACCTGCCTAAAGGGATGCACGACAGGGATCAGACGGCTTCTCTGAAAGAGGAAGTGCTTAGGGGTTCCCGCCCGCTGAGCGATGCCGTGGACGAGTTTGAGCGCGAGCTTATCGTGCGGGCGCTTGAAAAAACCGGGTTTAACCGGACCAAAGCCGCCTCCCTGTTGGGGACCAGCCGGAGGATTCTTCGGTATAGAATGGAGAAACTAAAAATCAGCGAGGATAGTTCAGTTAGGAACCACACAAAACTGTCCGAATAGTGTTCAGTTTTTGTTCTCCCCTAGAAATCTTTAAAAAACACAAGACAAAGTATGCCCTAGGCTTGCTTGCCCCCATATATAGTGTCCATGTCCTATTATCCCTCTATTTAATCCGGCCCTGTTTTTTGGCCGATAGATTTTAAATCGACAAGGAATTCAAATAGTTAGATGGGTCTATCTGGTGGCATGTCAATTGCTTTTCTCTCGCCTGACTGGAGTTGATTATGGTGGAAAGCAAATCCAATGTTCTTATCGTAGATGATGAAATGGGCCCGCGGGAATCCATGAAGATGATCCTGCATCCCCTTTATAATGTTTATGCTGCCGACAACGGGGGCGAGGCCATCAAAATACTCGGGCAGGTTCCGATCGACCTGGTCACTGTGGATCTGAAGATGAGCGGGATTCCCGGGATTAAGGTCTTAGAAAAGGTCAAGCAACATGACCCCGATATTGAGGCGATTATTATAACGGGCTACGGCTCTTTAGATACCGCCATTGAAGGCCTTCGTCTCGGGGCGTTTGACTATATTGCCAAGCCGTTTGACGTCAACCAAATCTTATCCCTGGTGAAGCGCGCCATGGGTCGGAGAGACGCCAAAATGCGGCTTAGGCATCTCAAGGAGGAGTTTTTGGCTAATGTCTCCCATGAACTCAGGACTCCCCTTAGTGTGGTAGTAGGTTTTGTCTATCTGCTTCTCAATCAGGTGCTCGGCAAGCTCACGGATGAGCAGCATAAGGTGCTTGAAAAGGTTTATAGGAATTCCGAGGAGCTTCTTGAGCTCATTGATAACGTTCTTTGGATGACCTCTCTTAACTCCGGCGATTCCGTAGCGACAAACACAGAGTTCGATGTCGCAAGTGTAGTTCGGGAGATTACAGCTAGATACGAAAAAGCATTGAAGGAGAAAGAACTCCGACTCTCCTTAGACATGCCTTCTGAGGGTGTCTGGGTGGTCAGTGATCGTTCAAAGATCGAGAGGATTTTTCAGAATATTTTCAACAATGCGGTTAAATTCACTTCCGAGGGACAAATCACGGTTAAGGCCCGTCGGTCTGCGGACGAGAAGAGCATCGATCTGGAGATTATCGATACCGGGATAGGAATTCAGAAAGACTACCTTGAGGCCATCTTTCAACCTTTTCATCAGTTTGACAGTTCGCTCCAGCGCCCGTTTTCAGGATTGGGGCTGGGACTGACAGTGGCTCGCCGGATGGCCGAGCTTGTCCAGGGAACGCTTGCTATAGAAAGCCGGCCCGGCGCCGGAACCCGCGTCGCATTAAAAGTCCCGTCCTTATCCAAGTCGGCAGAGAGCGCGATTTCGGCTCAGAGACATTACGGGTGATAAGCCCTATCTCGCACGTAAACATGACCGTCCATCAGCAAACGGGCGGTGCGGGCTAAAGCGGCTTTTGTGAGTTCCAATTGGTCGTTCTTTTTTTCGGCTTCCATTTCTACTTGCATCGTGCCGGAGGGATGGCCAATTCTGACCGCCGGCGGATTGTCGGGCTGAGCTTTACGGAAAATTTCGTTTACCACGGTTCCCTCAATTTTAGCCGCAGCTCCGAGGCAGACTGCCCCTGTCACCGCATAGGCTTTATGCAGTTTCTGCAAGGCGGTCATTCGAGCGACGACATCCACTTCTCCGGCGTTCACGACCCCTTTCGGCGTTGGGTACGAAGTGGGAGGACAAACGAGGGCGATTTTCGGGACGCCGGGGCTCTTTTCGGTGGCCTCTTCTCTGTTTGCGATCCCCATGATCTCCGCCACGACGGAGCGAATCTCCTCGCATTTCTTTAGAAGCTTGCCGTTCTCCGCGATCTCTTCCATGCCTTCGTCACCCTTGACCCCTAAATCAGACGCATTCACGAAGACGAAAGGGTTTGCCGCGTCCACCATCGAGACGGTCAGTGTGCCAATGGTGGGAAATCTTATTTCTTCTTTGACCTTCCCAGTGGGCAAAAGTTTGCCGGTTACAGCTCCACCGGAATTGATGAAGTCGAGAAGAATCTTAGAGCCGGTTC
>JAUXIP010000269.1 GCA_030620935.1 Deltaproteobacteria bacterium
CATTCTCTGGCCTTATAATACCCTTGAATCATCTCCCGCAGCTCGTCGGATTTTAAGCCCACGCCCTTGGCTACACCAGTCGGAAGAGTCTCACTCAGCAGCCGCTCGGGAAGCCAATCGTCTTTCGACTGCCAACCCTCGCGCACGTTAAACAGTTTCTTGAGCGTATTGATCCGCTCGCCGGTCCGGCGCAGATCGATATCGGAATATGGCCAGCCGGTAACCTTATTGAGCAGCTCCGCGGACTCCGCATAAAAGTCGCTAAAGCATTTGCGCAAAAACTTGCACACAATCATAGAATCCAGAACCGCGGCAAAATCTTCCGAGGCAGCGACCAGAACCCCTCTGTTAGGGTCTGCGCTGAGACGATCGACCTCGCCGGAAAAGTCCGCTTCATAGGCGCCTGACCGGTTGTGACAGGCCCCACGAGGGCTTACCGCCAGGCCCAATGCCATCGTCTTCAAGCTGCGCGGCTCGTACCCGGGAAGCTCCAGCCCCTTCACGTGCATCGCCCGATACATGGCGTCTTTGCCGAGCTGCATGGCCGCCCGCCTGGAGCCTTCGGCTAGAACGGCACCAAGACCTCTGCGCATAGCGATGGCCTCGATGGTTTGCAAGAAGGTCTCTGCATCGCCGAAACGAAGCCCGACGGCGCTCACCTCAGGCAACAATCCTCTCTCCGCACACTCCATGGCCCAGGCCAAGGTCCCGCCGGTGCTGATCGTATCAAGTCCATAGAGGTCACAAAGACGCGCGGCCTGAAGCACGACCTGGGGCTCTTCAATCCCGCAAAGCGGTCCGAGAGCGAAGAGGGTTTCATACTCAAGGCGTTGCTCCTCCCCGGCGAGAGACTTAAAGAGGCGTTCGCATTGGATCGTGCAACACGCGCAACCGTGCCTGCGGCTGAAGCTGTTCTCCGTCAGGTTCTCCCCGCTCAGCGCTTCTGCATGGTCGAACGTCGATTGCTGAAAATTGCGCGTGGGCAGGCTGCCGAGGCGGTTAAAAACAGAAAGATTGGCTACGGTCCCGATCTCCCGGTACTTGGAAGTCATCGTCCCCAGGCTCCGCTCACGGAGAGACGCTGCGATGGTCGCCACTCCCCGCGGGTCAGCGACTGAGGCCCTGCTTTCGCCGCGCAGGACAACGGCTTTCAGATTCTTGGAGCCCATGACCGCCCCGACTCCGCCACGGCCGGCGTGACGCCCCTCGTTGCTGATCGTTGCAAAGCGGACCTGGTTTTCTCCGGCTCTCCCGATACCCGCCACCCGCACGGCCTCGTCCCGGAGATCGGAGCGGATCAGACGCTCGGCCTCCCTCACCTCCTTCCCCCACAGGTGTTCGGCATCCCGTAACTCGACCTTGTCGTTAATTATAAAAAGGGAGACCGGCGACGAAGCCCGGCCGGTAATGACCAGAGCATCCAGTCCAACCCGCTTAAGCTCCAAGGCAAAAAAGCTGGAAGAGAGCGAGTCGGCGATGAAACCGGTGAGCGGAGATTTCGTGACCACCGCAAACTTGGCTGTGGTGGTAAGACCCGTGCCGACCAAGGGTGCGCTGGTAAAGATAAGCGGGTTCGCGGGCGAAAAGGGCTCGACTCCCGGCGGGGCATATTCATAAAGGAGGCTCGTCCCCAAGCCGATGCCACCGAGGAACGCCCGCAGACGCGATTCTTCGAGATCGCGGGAAATGCTCTTGCCGCTACTTAAGTCGATATGCAGCAGCCGACCGTGAAATCCGTACATGACTCAGCCCCGATCCGATCGTTAATCCTTTCCGTTTGGTTTCACAGTCGACAGTCTGTTTGTTAGAAGCCGCTTCATGCAATCCTCAACTGCCCTATCGTAGTGTTTATCGGATCGGGGTCAGCCTCCTGCATCTGCAGAAATGATAAAAATCCTATCCCCTGAACTCACTTTACTGCCCGAATTCCGGACAAAGTCTCGACCATTGATGTTGCAGGCATGCCCGCTCGCAAGGTTGTTCCTGTCTTCGGCGATGACCGGACCGACCAGGACCGGCAGCCTATCCGCCAATGCCATAAAGACGTGAGCTAGAGTAGCATCCTGCGGCAGCTCGAGGGCAACTTCCGAGATCTTTGCCCGCAGGCGAGCCACCCCGAAAAGCTCGACGGTACAAGTAAGGCACGGACTTGAGACAGAGAGGGAGTGCGGGGCGGTCTCTGTCTCTGTCCGAACCCTCTGTCTGCTTTCCTGCCAGAGCTTTAGCGCCCTTTCATAGTCATCCGGTGTATTCATATTGAGAAAACTCAGTCCATCAGGATCGAAGCGGCGGATCTCATCCTCACCGACCGTGGCTGTGCGAACCTTATCGAAAAGAAAGATCGGGCGCAGTTCGCCGTGCTCAAGCTGTTCTTTTAGAAGAGGCGTCACACTCCTTCGATAAACTGCATGTAGAGGTTGGAAGCGTCCTTGCCAGTGTGGCACGACCACATCATAGTCGGAAATCCGGGACACGAGGTAAGCCACCAGAGAGAGATTGAGAAAAGGGGCGTCGCAAGAGGTCAGAAAACAGACCTCCTTGCTTGCGGCCGTAAGCCCGTAATAAATTCCACCCACCGGTCCCTGATAAGCGACTTCATCTCGTACCACGGTCACGGGTAGCGGCGGCAACTCCTGTTCAGATGAGGCGACGACAACAGTCTCGACGAATAAATGCTGAAGGGTGCGGACGATGTGGAGGATTAAGGGATCACCGTCAAACAAAAGCAGGGCTTTGGGTTGGCCCATGCGGGAGCTTTTTCCGCCTGCCAGAATTATGGCGCAGCCATCGTCCCTTGGCCGTTCATCACTCACCATGACTTCCCGTCCCTTCTACGATAGCTGCAATATAGGGCTGCAGAACTCCAACAGTCAACCCAGGATCGGCTTCGGCTGAGAAATCACAAGGTTGCGCGGTTAGTATGAGTACCGGAGCGACAGCGAAGGGCTCACGGGTTTGCTTATGTAAGAGAAAAAACTTATATAATCTCTTCCAAGGTTTTTTCGGCAGTCGACGACTGATGGACCAGCTTCTTTTTCGCATCAATAGGATCTCAAAAAAGAAATTCCGCCGCATCCGCAGACTCTCGCAACCGCCAGGTAAAGCGTCTATCTCCACCCAAATTTCCTTGTGGCTCGTGGCCGGCGGAGTGGGAGTTTATGCTTTTGGGTTGATTCTCCCCAACGTGGTGGGAATCCTTGTAGGCACTCCGAGTGTCGTAATCAAAGGCAATGTCATCATCGGCAACCACGTTTCCATCATCCGTGACGACAGTCCCTCCATGAGAGGGACGGCATCGGATCTTAACGCCCAGATACAAAAATTGATGGCTTCGGGCATGACGACTCAGGTGCGCCGTGCATACGGATTCGGCGTCAGCCCGACAGGGGGACGTAGGACTTTATTGTATCAGATTGAGGAAGCGTTGAGAGCCACTCCAGAGCTCGATACTATTTACGCTTTTTCCGACTTTGACATCACAAATAGCTCGGTGTGGAGAAGCGATCGAGAAGGATATGCCCGCTTGAACACACTTCTGACAACGAATCGCGTGAGACTTTACCTTGGAACAGTAAGAAAGGCACCGCCGGACCCGCTTGTCGTCATCGCGCGCGAATCCGGTGGAGGGCTTATTGACAATTAACGTGGGAGAAAAAGACAACTGCCACGAACATTGCAGAAATAGGAGGCATTTATGACCAGCATCGGCGGCGTCAGCACGCTAGTCCTAATTCTCATTCTCTCTTTCGCCATTGACCGGGTGGTCAAGGCGGTGCTTTTCTTATTGTCATTTCTGGGCTTATGGGCGCGACACTTCCCGGATCCCCTTCTGCTCGAAGATCCGACAGAACGTGCCAAAGCGGAAAAGCAGCAGAAACTCATCTACTACATACTCGCCGGATTCCTTGGCCTCGTCGTCGTGGCGATTTACGGGAATGTCAGGGTCTTCCAAGCATTGGGCTACCAAGCCGCCAATGTCGTCCTGGATTCCATCGCAACCGGAATCATCCTTATGGCCGGCTCGGACGTCATCAGCAAAGTCACGCAGCTATCGGGAATGGGGGGAACATCGGAATCAAGTTCACAGCCGATCGAAATTACCGGGAAGCTTATTTTAGAAAACAAAAGCTCAACAAAGCCCGACGAATCATAACTCAGTAGGTTCTGCAGCCCCTAGTTCAGCCTTTTTAGATCTTTACCGCTTCCTGGC
>JAUXIP010000303.1 GCA_030620935.1 Deltaproteobacteria bacterium
ACGGGGTTCGTTTTTATAATGACTCTAAAGGCACCAATGTCGGCGCAGTCATAAAATCTCTGGCCAGTTTCTCGGAACCGATCGTTCTTCTAGCGGGAGGCATCGATAAGGGAGGGGATTATCGGCTCTTGGAAAGAGAAATGAAACAGAGAGTAAAAAAGCTCATCCTTTTTGGTGCGGCAAAAGAGGTCATTCAGAAAGCCTTGGGGAACCTTACGGATACGGTAGTCGTGGAAACGCTGGAGGCAGCGGTCCAGGAGGCCCATAAGAGCGCGCGACCGGGAGATATCGTTCTTCTCTCTCCTGTCTGTTCGAGCTTTGACATGTTTCAAGACTACACGGAAAGGGGGAAGGCCTTTAAGGCCCTCGTACAGGGTCTTTAGCCTCAATTCTATGAGAGGAGGCATAGCAGTCGATGGGTGGCTCTTCTTTGCCGTTGCTACCCTGTTGGCGGTAGGGATCACCATGGTCCTGAGCACCAGCTATCTCTACTCCCAAGAGCGTTTCTCCGACGGCACCTATCTTTTTCGTAAACAGTTCATTGCGGTGGGCATCGGGATGACGGCTCTGATTGTCTCTGCATTAGTTCCGGCCCCTGCTTATCGCCGGCTCGCCTATCCCCTTTTGGCCCTGAGCTTCTTGTGTCTGGTCCTAGTCTTGATTCCAGGGATCGGTTTGTCACGGGGTGGGGCACGACGTTGGCTTTCCATAGGTGGCTTGGTCTTACAGCCTGTAGAATTTGCCAAGGTCTCGTTTGTGCTTTACCTGGCCCATTCACTGGCAAAGAAGGGAGAGAAGATCCGGAACTTTACCAAGGGGATCCTACCCCATTTGATTATTGGCGGCCGTTTCTTGTGGCTCATTTATCAAGAGCCTGATTTTGGGACGGCCTTCATTCTCGGTACCGTTCTTTTTCTCATGCTCTACGTCGCAGGGACAAAGCTCTCCCATCTTCTGGTGATGGGTCTCGCGGCTCTGCCCGTTCTCGTAATCGCTGTGATCGGCACCGAGTATCGTCTGCGACGTCTCCTTACTTTTCTCGACCCTTGGAGCGATGCCTCCCATGGCGGTTTTCAGATCATTCAGTCCTACATCGCCTTCGGGTCCGGTCAGCTTTGGGGTTTGGGACTGGGGGAGAGCCGGCAGAAGCTGTTTTATCTACCTGAGGCTCACACGGATTTTATCTTCTCCGTAATCGGGGAAGAGCTGGGCCTGATCGGAGCCTTGGTCGTTTTAGCTCTTTTTGGTGTCATCATCGTTCGGGGATTTCGTTTGGCGTCGAAGATTGAGAAACCCTTTGGTCAGTATCTGGCCTTTGGGCTGACGAGCATACTGGGATTTCAGGCCTTAATCCATATGGGAGTGGTTATGGGCTTGATGCCGACGAAGGGTCTGGTGCTTCCGTTTATCAGCTATGGGGGTTCGGCCATGGTCATGAACCTGACGGGAGCGGGGATATTGCTCAGCCTGTCGCGCAGGAGAACGTAGAGATGCGAGTGATCATGGCCGGTGGGGGAACCGGTGGCCACCTGTTTCCCGGACTGGCTGTGGCCCGCGAGTTTAAGAGACGAGATGCGATGACGGAAATTTTGTTTGTGGGTACTGAGCTCGGGATCGAACAACGGGTTCTGCCGCGGGAGGGTTTTCCTTTGGAGACCATACCGATCAAGGGGATCAAGGGAAGGGGGTTACGGGGTTTTACGGAGGCGCTCTCCGGCGTCCCGGTTAGTCTATTTCGTTCCCTCAAGATCATCAGCCGCTTTCGACCGGAGTGTATGATCGGACTGGGAGGCTATGCTTCAGGACCCCTTCTTCTTACGGGAAGGATGAAGGGGATTCGCTGTGCCGTTATGGAACAAAACCTGCGTCCCGGTTTTACCAACCGTATCTTGGGACGGTTGGTGGGCCGGATCTTTACCACCTATGAAGAAAGCGCCTCCTATTTTCCGCGCACCAAGGTCGTGGAAACGGGGAATCCGGTCAGATGGAAGAGTCTCCCTGAAGTCGGGAAAGATGAAAAGTTTACCCTCTTTGTTTTTGGGGGAAGTGCGGGAGCGCGCAGGATCAACCTCTGCGTAATCGAAGCCCTGAAGAGGCTCAGGGATCTTTCCACGGGGTTACGGGTTATTCACCAGACCGGTGAGGCGGATTTTGCTCCGACGAAGGCTGCCTACGGTTCTCTTCCCTATGCGGTGCGAGTCCTCCCGTTCATCGAGAGGATGGATGAGATCTATGCGCAGGCGGATCTTATCATCTCCCGTGCAGGGGCCACCACGGTCGCAGAGATAACGGCATTCGGCAAGGCGGCCATTTTGGTTCCCTATCCGTACGCGGTCTACGATCACCAGAGGTGGAACGCCCAGGCGCTCAAAGACCATGGGGCGGCAGAGATGATCCTCGATCAGGAGTTGAGCGGAGAGAAGCTGTCCGAATGGATTCGGGCCTTTTACTTAGATCGAAAACGGATTGAGTCTATGGGGCAAGCGGCCCGAAAGCTGGGAAGACCCGAGGCGGCAGAGAGGATCGTAGACGAGTGTTATCGGCTTATTAAGTAAAGCGATCAGCGATCAGCAATCAGCAGTCAGCCAATATGAGTTTATGGTTTCAAGTATTGAAAGCTCTTTAAATCCTGTTCGCATATTCCAGGAAAGAGACTTGGAACTCGTAACTTCCGGGCTGAAGGCTGAGAGCTGATGGCCATTATTAAAATATGCTTGAGAAAAAGCACTGGGTCCACTTTGTCGGAATCGGTGGCATCGGCATGAACGGAATCGCGGAGGTCCTGTTGAATTTAGGCTACTCGGTGACCGGCTCAGATCTACGCGAGAGCGAGGCAACCCAGAGACTCAGGTCGATGGGGGCCAGGGTCTTCATCGGCCATGAAGAGGCCAATCTCTCCGGTGACCCTTCGGTTGTCGTGATTTCGACGGCGGTAAAATACTCGAATCCCGAGGTCATGGAAGCGCGAAGGCGAAATATTCCTGTGATTCCCCGCGCGGAGATGCTCTCGGAGCTGATGCGCATGAAGTATGGCGTGGCTGTGGCCGGGAGTCATGGAAAGACCACCACGACCTCGATGATCGCCGCTGTTTTGAGCGCTGCCGGAATGGACCCTACAATGGTGATCGGGGGAAAAGTGAAGTCGCTTGGGAGCAGTGCCCAGATGGGACAAGGAGATCTCCTGGTTGCCGAAGCGGACGAAAGTGATGGTACGTTTTTGCTTCTCTCTCCTACGATCGCCGTGGTTACAAACATCGACCGCGAGCATATGGATTTTCATCATACGATGGATCACCTCATGGAAAGCTTTCTCACCTTCATTAACAAGATCCCGTTCTATGGACTGGCGGTTTTGTGTCTGGACCATCCCAACGTACGGGCCCTGC
This sequence comes from Deltaproteobacteria bacterium, assembly GCA_030620935.1. The sequence continues at coordinate 3,387 of JAUXIP010000303.1, forward strand.
TTCCCAAGGTGAAAAAACGCTTTACTACTTACGGCCTTTCACCGGAGGCGGATTTTTCTGCTCAGGATTTTAAAGCCAAGGGCATGGAGGTTCAATTTTCCGTACTGCATCACTCGAAGCCCATGGGGAAGCTCAAGCTCCACCTGCCCGGACGCCACAGCGCCGCCAATGCCCTGGCCGCAGTGGCCGTGGCTCAGGAGCTGGAGATACCTTTTTCTCAGGTGGCAGAGGCGCTGGGTTCCCTCAGCGGTATTCACCGGCGGTTCGAGATCAAGGGGGAGCCAAAGGGAATCATGGTCATCGACGACTACGGACATCACCCGGTGGAAATCCAGGCAACTCTCCAGGCGGTTTTCGAAAGCTGGAAACGGCCTCTGACGGTGATCTTTCAGCCCCATCGTTATAGTCGCACTCGTGATCTGTTCGACGAATTTTTGACCTCCTTTGAAGGAGCGGAGCGCTTGATTCTTACCGAGGTCTATGCGGCGGGGGAAGAGAAGATCCAAGGAATATCCGGTGAAGTCCTCTATGAGGCC
>JAUXIP010000383.1 GCA_030620935.1 Deltaproteobacteria bacterium
AGAAGCGGCCACTAGCGAGGTTAAGACCTTTCTCATGGAACAGAGATCCTCCATAAACCGCGGGACACTGGATGATCATCTTTATAACTATTCGGGCGATGCGGCCGTACGCCATCTCTTTCGGGTGGCTGCGAGCTTGGATTCGATGGTGATCGGTGAACCCCAAATACTAGGCCAGCTCAAGGATTATTATACAGTTGCTCAGGAGGCGGGTACGGTAGGAACCATATTGCACCGGCTTTTCCATCGTTCTTTCTCGGTGGCTAAAAGGGTGCGGACAGAGACCGGAATCGCCAGTCGAGTCGTTTCCGTGAGTTCAGTCGCTGTTGATTTGGCAAAGCGCATATTTGATCGTCTCGAAGATAAAGTCGTGATGCTGATCGGAGCAGGTAAGATGGGTGACCTGGTTGCCCGTCATTTGCAGCGCAGCGGTGTCAGCAGCTTGATGGTGACGAATCGGACCTTTGAGCGCGCCGTCGAATTGGCGGCACAATTTCACGGCAATCCGATTCGCTTTGAGGATTTCAACCGCTACCTCCAATTAGCGGATTTAGTCATCGGTTGTACGAGTGCCCCCGACTACCTTTTACGACCGTCGGTCATTGAAGACGTTTTGAGAGAGAGAAAGCAGAAAGCCATGTTTTTCATCGATTTGGGGGATCGGCATAACTTCGATCCGGGGATCAACGAGATCGACAATGTGTATCTGTATGACACCGATGACCTCCAGTCGGTGGCAAAGGAGAATCTCAAGGGGAGAGAAGGGGAGGTCGATAAAGCGGAAGAGATTGTAAACGAGGAGGTTATAGGGTTTCTCCGCTGGCTGGACTCATTAGAACAGGTACCTACCATTGTGGCTCTGAGAAGCCGATTGGAGGAGATCCGGCAAAAGGAGCTGGAAAAGTCTCTGAGCACGAGTCTCAAGGGGCTTTCGGAAAAAGAGAAGCAGGCTTTGGAGGACATGACATCGGCGATGATCAGCAAGATTCTTCATGCTCCCATTACACGGTTAAAGAAGTCGTCAGAGGAGCAAGAGGAAGCACGCTACATCGAAGCGCTGAAAAGGCTATTCGATTTGGAGGAAAAATGACACGCTGCGCAATAAAAATGGTTCTCTATTATCGCGCGGAGAGCGCAAAGAAGAATTTCTTCATACTCCTTTCTTGGCGTTCTTTGCGGCTTTGCGCGAGGTAAAATGGTCGAGAAGGTAAGAATCTGAAATATGAGGATTCGTATCGGTACGCGGGGGAGCAAGCTGGCTTTGGCCCAGGCAAACTGGGTGAAGCAAAAGCTGGAAGAAAGGTCTCCTAAGCTTAGAATCGAAATCGTCATCATTAAAACGGTCGGCGATCGTTTTTTAGAGACGCCGATCCAAGCGGTCGGGGGCAAAGGTGTGTTCGTCAAAGAGATTGAAGAGGCGCTGCTCAGAGAAGAGATTGACTTGGCTGTCCATTCGATGAAAGATCTTCCGACCGAAATTCCTTTGGGGCTAAAGGTGGCGGTGATTCCCGAGCGGGAGGATCCACGGGATGTCTTGGTCCATTCAGCCCGCATGTCTCTCAAGGATTTGCCTTCGGGAACCACGATCGGTACGGGGAGTCTCCGTAGAAGAGCCCAGATCCTACACTATCGGCGCGACCTCACACTCCTGCCCATCCGGGGAAATATCGATACACGATTGAAAAAGCTGGATCGAGGAGAAGTGGGAGGACTCGTTATGGCGGTCGCAGGCCTTAAGAGAATAGGCCGGGAAGACCGCATCAGTGAATATCTCTCTTCGGACATTTGTCTTAGTGCAGTCGCCCAGGGCGCGTTGGGGTTGGAATGCCGGGACGGAGATTCCGTAAGTAAAGATATCGGCTTTTTGCATCATCCCCCTACTGCCACGGAGGTCGTTGCCGAGAGAGCCCTTCTGAAGCGGCTTGGAGGAGGGTGTCACGTGCCGGTGGGTGGGCGCGCGTGGGCAGACCGGGGCCAAATCCGGCTTGCGGGTGTAGTGGCGGATCCCGAGGGGCTGGAGTTATTCAGAGGCGAGATTTCCGGGCTGAGCGATGATGCCGAAAAGATAGGACGAGAGTTGGCGGAAAAACTTTTAAAAGATGGCGCTCACAGGGTGCTGATTCCCGAGCAAGAGAGTCCGGGAGAAATGAATTCAGGTCATGTCTCCAAGTAAACAAGGAGCCAGTTTAGAGAGAGAGTCGAGAGCGCTCTCGGGCAAGACGATCGTGGTTACCCGCCCGCGTTCTCAAGCGGAGGTTTTCATTCAAGGCATTGAAGCTCTCGGTGGTGCGGTCGTTGAATTTCCCACGATCGAGATTCTTCCACCCGAGAGCTATGAATCCTTAGATAGTGTTATTCGACGGATCCGGTCCTATCATTGGATATTCTTTACCAGTGTGAACGGAGTCAAGTGTTTTTGGGACCGTTTCCAACATCTCAAGAGAAACAGCAGGGATCTTGACGGAATTAAGATAGCCGTTATTGGTCCAGAGACTGCCAAAGCTTTGGAGTCCATCAACCTTCACGCCGATTTTATACCCGAGGAGTATCGAGCGGAGGGAATCTTAAAAGGGCTGAAAGCCGCTGAGCTAGGCCATAAACGAGTTCTCTTGCCGCGGGCGGCCGAGGCGCGTGACGTTTTGCCAAAAACACTGCGGGAATGGGGGGCGGAAGTGGACGTGATCGAGGTTTACCGTACGGTGGCGGCTAAAAGTGATTGTGACGGGCTGCGTAAGCTGTTGAAGGAGTACAAGATCGACATGATCACGTTTACAAGCTCGAGTACCGCGACTCATTTTGCTGTGCATTTTCCAGGGGAAGATTTCAGTCAGCTTTTGGCCCATACGATCGTCGCTTGTATCGGTCCGATTACACAAAAAACAGCCGAGGACTTGGGGATTCGGGTTGATGTCACTCCGCAGGACTATACGATTCCGGGACTGACGCAGGCGATTTTGGAATATTTCAAAAAGGTGGAGGATGAGCGCTGAGAGGCTCGCCT
>JAUXIP010000045.1 GCA_030620935.1 Deltaproteobacteria bacterium
AACGGTAAAGACCCTGGTGATGAAAGTAAAATCTTTGATGGTGGAGAGAAAGACCGTCATGATCCAAATACCCGTCACCAGGAAGAAATTAACGATAGCCACGAAGCGTAAGGGGAATTCGAGATTGACATAAAAAAGGTAAAAGGGACCCACAAATAGAATCTGAGTAACATAGAGCAATGCCAAACTGCCCAGCAGAACTCCTGGGCTCCCTTCCGGATCCTTTGCATACATCAAGTCGGAGAGATATCGCGAGACCACGAGCATGACCGGCCCTGATAAAACCAGTGAAAATGAGAAGTTGTAAATAATAATAAGGCGAAAGGTTTCAACGCCCAGCGAAGTTGTGAAATCGGACCCGAGGAGGACGATGAAACCAATCGACACGACCGTGAATATCCAAGGGCCTGTCGCGACCAGAGCTGAATGAACATAGGCCCGGGTCAGGCCGATGAGGTCATCGCGATGCGTCAGCTCCCGCAGAAGAAAACCAATCCCGGCCATTAGTCATTCCTTTCTAATACAGAGGGTGAGTCTTGCGCCGAGCAGGCGCTTTCATAGATAACCCGATATCTCTCATTGAGGTCACGCTTGTCGTAGTTGAGCAAGACCCGCGATTTTATTGCGCGACTGCACTGCTCATACCATTCCCGATCCTTCAAGAGCCGCGCTACGGCACGGGCCATTGCCCCCGGGTCGCCCAGAGGGGTGACGGCACCGCCGGTCCCCGAGGATTGGGTGTCCCGGCTGTTCCCGAGAATCAATTCACGGCACGCGCCGACATCGGTGGCCACCGCAGGTATCCCCGCTGCGCCGGCCTCTAAAATGACCAGAGGTTGCGCTTCGCTAATACTGGTCAGAAGGATAACGTCGATGGAAGCGATATGATCTTCAAGATTGACTTGGCCGACAAAGCGGATCGTGTCCTGCAGCATAAGACCGTTAACCATGGCTTGGCACTCCCGGAAATACCTTTTGTCTTCATCGGTGGGACCGAGAACCTTGGCCTGGAGATCCGGAAAGGTCCGTTTGAGGATGGCACAGGTTCGTATGAACGTCTTGACATCCTTGATCGGGACCACGCGCCCAACGAAGGCGATCGTAGGGGGGTGGGGGGCCTGAGATCGTTCAATCCTCGAGTACTGTTCGTGGTCGATGCCGTTGGGAACAATCGTGATTTTTTCACGCGGAGCACCGTCCTGGATTTGGAACTCCGTGTTCCCCTCATAGAGGGTGATGATTCTGCTGGAGGCGGCATAGCATGCCCGGGAGTAACTTTGGAAAGTATCGACCCATATATTCTTAAGGTCGCGGCGAGGCTTGTCGACACTCAGCCGGCTCAATCGATGATCGAAGAGCCAGTCCGCCATCGAGAGTTCGACACGGCGCTCATTCGTGTAGATTCCGTGCTCCGTCAGGAGCAAGGGCCGGCCCGTCTCCAGGTGGGCCCGCGCGCCGAGAAGACCCGCATAGCCGGTCGAAGCGGCGTGGTAAGTGCGTGCGGGCGGCAGCTCGGCGAGCAAGACGGAGAAAAGGGCGCCGTGAAGAGTGCGCCAGCTCCAAAAGTAATGGAGAAAAGGATTATTGGGAAGGGTTGCATCGTACATTCGATGTAAGAGGTCCCAGGCGGCCATTGAATTCAGGAGAGGCTGTCGGCCTAAGTGCTTCCTGTGAGGCGCAATAAGACCCAACAAATCGATGAAGTCCGCCAACTCTCCCTTCGATTGGAGTTGCAAGAGAGGTCCCTGAATTTTTGTTAACAGCTCGTCGGCCTCACGGTTCGAAAGGGAGCCCTGCGGCAGTCTTTGAAGCCTGAGAACACTCATGCCAACGACATTGGATGGAATCTTGTAGAGCGGTTTCAGCTCGGCCTCGGGGGGAACCAGCGCCAGCAGGTAAAAACTCAAGTGGTGTTGGGCCTGGATGAGTTCGTGGGTCCAATTGGAGACACCACCGGGGACAAAAGGGTAGGTTCCTTCCAAAAGCAGGCAGACATCTGACACGGGTGCTTGTTCGTTCATGATGTCCTATCCCCTTTGTCTTCCTCGCCACCGTCTATATTAGCCCATAACTTGATCGCCTCCACCACACCGGCGGGAAGAATGTCCGCGCTCGTCATCTCGGCATAGTGGGAACGGGCTAACTCGCGCAAATCCTGGAATCGCCCGGCATGGAACAGACCTTCCATGTAGCCCAGGATAATATCGAACGTGTCGAACCCGTCTTTGAGGCACTTCTCGAACCATGCGTTGGCCTCCGCAAACGACTGGCTCTTGAGCAGGATGCGCCCGATGGCCAACCGGGCCTCTATATCGTCCGATTTAAATCCAAGATACTTCTGGTACGCCTGGATTGCCTTATTCTGATTTTCGCGTTCCCGTTCATCGTCGAGGATCCCTGTTTGGGCATAATTGTCATAGTGTCTGGCGAGCGTCTTTAAGGTTACTGGGTTGTCCGGCCTTGTCGTAGCGGCCACTTCAATGCCAAGAGTCCGCTTCGTAAACTCCTCTTCAATCAGCGCCATGGCAGTCGCCGCCTGTACGCGGATCGCGTTGTTTGGGTCATTCAAAGCCATCCGAAGCACCGGAGCGAGAATCGGTCGAAAGTGTTTAACCACCATAGAGATCATCGCCAGTTTTTGGTCCGTGGTCCCGGACGTCAGAACATCGATAAATGGTGTTACCTCAGGTTGGATAGAATCCTGATCCCGGTATGTCCTGGTAATGTGTTCGGTGAGCGCCTCTGTCGACGTCATTATTTCTGCAGGGAAAAGAATAGAATGCCACTCTTCAAACGACTTAGAATGCCTCCTGAACAGAGGAAGAAATCCTAGGACACACACTGATCCCAAAGCCCCAAATAGGCCCATGACGGCTGTGGTGATGGTCAAAAGCATGGGGATGTGGAGGTCCCTATGGGCTCGTGAGCAGAGAAAGACCCAAAGCCCCAGAGCTAAAACCACGGTCCCATGCCCTGCAACGGCCCATCCCACCGTTACGGTGTTCTGGAGGACAAGCCAGAGCAGGGCACCCTCTACAACCAGGGCAACTAGGCTGACGACCCAAGTGAGCAGTACGCTCATCGCTCCTCTACTTCACCTTTGGGTGTCGGACCTACGAGAATCCCTTTCGCCAAGCCAGGCCCTTCTCTTCGTCCGCTTCTCTGGATGGTCTCGATCGAAACCGCAAATCGGGCCCCGTCTGCCCTGCCTTTAAGTAGTACGCCCAATAAGACCTTGAGTTTGTCGGCAATGATCTGCGTAGTTCTCAAGTTGGTCGCCGGAAGGGCAATAACGGACTCGCAGTTAGCCCGCTGGTACGTAAACACGAGATCGTTGCCCGTCAAGGCATCCTTGGCGACCTGGCCCATAGTGGAGTGGATGAGATTCTGCTTATCGTCTGTAAACGAGTCGGCATTGATCAGGCTCACCTCGATCATAAAGACATCAAAGCCAATTTCCCTAGCCAAGGCGGAGAGCAACTCCGTTTGCTTTTTAAAGATACTGCTGTGGATAAGAGAGCTCTGTTCAAGGTCACCGGTGGTGGATGAGCGGGCCACCTCATACTGGCGGGCACCGGCCAAGGATGTGCCGATCCATTCACAGAGGATTTTAAAGCTTTCAAAGGCGCTCAAGTTTAGCTCGTAGAATTCGAGCCGCTCTATCTTGAGCATACCCAGGACCTTGTTGTTTTCCATGTCGATCAGCGGACCGGCGAAGAATCCCTCGCGCTCAAGAATCAACTCGTCCTCGGGGTTGGCCAGGGACAGCAAACGCTGATGGTCGACGACCTCCTTAAATAACTCCGACGGACGGGTGAAGCTGCGTGAGAAGCTTTCGTTTTCATCCCAACCTTCCGATATCGCCATTTCGAGAGTGCTGTCGGATAATAAATATAATGAGAACTTCCGGGGGTTCATCACAGCTCGGACCATGGCCGTTGCCCCCCGGAGGGTTTCGTCTGGATCAAGCCTTCCCAAGGTCTTAGCGGCTCGAGACATTGAGACCATCGTACCCAGCTGGCCGGCGACCAGGGTTTCGAGGCTTTCCTTAGAGGATTCCAATTGCCGATAGGCGTTGGCGATGGTCTGCTCGCGGTGCTCGACCGTGGACAACTCGGTGAGCAGCTCCTCTCGTTCGTGCACATGTCGCATACGTACCTCCCCGAGGATAACCGCAGCGCTAAACCACATGAGGGGTCGCCCGGCGATCACGAGGAGATAATCGTAGATGTCTTGAGAGAAGGACTGCTCCGGGAGGTTCCCGACCAACAGGGTAAAAGTCACAGCCGCGGCAGCCACGAGCCCCTCCAACGTCCCGTATTGAGTGCTAATAATAAGGACAATCACCCAGAAGGGGTGCGGGCGCACCAGCCAGTATCGGCTGCCGTCCAAGAAGAAATAATCGATCACCTCGAGGAGGATGACAAACAAGCCGATTTCAATCAGGGCAGAGACTCTTAGCCCCAGCATGTTTTTGAGCTTATCTTTCCAATTTCCAGCCATGTTACCTCCGACTCATCAATCAAATGAAATCGACCACGGGGCTTGAACTCCCTAATGGACCCCTGGTCGACCAAAGGGATGAGCCGTCGTTTCTCCCCTTCGAAAACCTCGTCGGTTATGTGCCGCGGTACCCGCGGTGTATTCTTTATAATATCCAAAGGTCCGTCCCTTTCAAAAGAGCCACATGATAGACGCCCTAACCCGTCTCACCTCCTGACTGCTCAGAGTGGGATTGATACTTTGATAATATCCAAGCTGTAGCTCAAGGTAGTTTATGGGTATATAGGTTGCAAGGATCCCAAAAAACGGCCCTGCATCCCCGAGCCGATCGAAGGCATAGCCACCAGTTCCCTCGACTCGCAAGGCGGAGGTGAGAGTGTGATCGATAGTGAAGTCTATCGAGTGGATCTCCCGGCTCACCAAAGGCATGGGGTTGAATGTTCCTCCGAGTTCATCGGTTCGTTCCTCAATCGAGAGTTTATGTTCTTTATCCAGCCCGTAACCGATGCTAAAAATCGGATAGGCCATTGTGAGAAAATACCTCATGCTCCCCTCGATCGAGTAAGAGGTTGCAACCCGACTGTCTCCGTCGATGCCGTAACGGTTGAATGCGCCGGCCAAGCTTCCATGCAAACGCGTCGTAAGTCTCTGGTAGCGTTGAATCTGAATTCGGTCTCGGGTCCCGTGATCCACGACACCCTCGGGAAAATCCCAGTTGGGGCGTTGAAATTCACCAAGTAGACGAGTTTCGCCTGCCAGATCCGGCAGGGCGTAGAGCAATCCACCGCCCACTCCGTTGGATGCAAGGTAAAGTGAACTACGGATCCATGAGCCGCTTTGCATATCGTATCGAAGATAGACTTCGCCCCGCAAGCGGACACCGTTGAAGGACTTGATCTGCCCGTTAGCACGGGTGATATCGTCAACACTTATATGGTTTTGATCGAGGACGAACCCCACCCGCAAAAATTTGGAGATGGAGTTAAGAAAGAGGTGGCCACTGTAGGTTAGGATACGTTCTTCCTCGCCATCTTCAACCTTTTCCCAGGTGAAGTCCAAGCGAACGCGCGCGGCCTCTTGGCTCCAGACCCGCGCCTTGGCTTCCTGGTAGTCTTCGTTTTCAGGGTCGTGACTTAAGGCAAGACTATACCACTCAAAGGCCGGCCGCCAACGTCCAACCCGATCCTCAAGGTTCGCGCGGCTCGCCAAAACACGAGGATGCTGGGGATGGGTCTCTCCAAGTCGGTCTAGCAGCTGGAGCGCCGCGCGCTCACGGCCGGTCTCCATGAGGAGACGTGCCTCAAGAAGATCGAGGCGAAGTTGGTCCTCAGACTTCAATCCCGGCCTGGTGGCTGCCGGCACTTGTCTCCACCGTACCGTTAACTCCAGCGCAGTGGTCAGTACGATATGTTCCGCGTTACGATCAGTACGAAGCAAAACCGTATCGTAACCACTGTTGATGCTTTCGACGAAGTCCGGAACGAGCTTGTGAAGATCTCTCAGATCCGCTTCCTCCAGAGGACGGTTAAAGCGGAGCAGTAGTTCCCGTCCTTCCTTCAATTCTTCGGCCACCACCGAGTTGGGCCAAGTGTAAGTGACCGGACTCGCATGAGGGGCCCCAAACGGATCGGTCGTGGGGACATGGGACCGGGCTGAGAACAATAAATTCTGTTCTGCTCGCTCGTAGTTGCCGCTGTCTAGGAGTAAGTTGACATACTCCGTGCGCAGGTGAGTATCGTTCGGCCTCCTTTGCAGAAGATCTTCAAAGAGTGTCATGGATTCATCCATGCGGCCTAGCCTGTTCAACAGATGTGCTCTCACAATTTCCGAGCGAGAGGACTTTGTTGAAAGACCTTCGATCTGATCCAACGCACGCTGGTAGTAAACTTTTGCGGCGGGCAGATCATTTTCTCGCCTCTTGAGATCGCCATAGTATAAATTACTTTCATAATCGGCTTTGCCCAAGGCGACGATGCGCCCAAGATGCCGATTTGACGCCGCATAGCGGGAGTTATAGAAATCCAACCGGCCCAGCCATACCAAGGCTTCCAGGTCGTCGGGTTTAACCTTCAGTAATTTGATATAGGCAAGGCGCGCCGTGGGCATCAAATCTTCCTGGAGGGCGAGTCGTGCAAGCCGGCGCACACGCTCCGGATGGTCCCAGTCAGATACTTTACTTTCAATCACGCTCGCCAAACGGTTGCGGTCGTGGGCCGCCAGAAGGGCATTGAAGTAGGCATCAAGGATGGGACCGGTTGGCTCCTTCGATCTCTCTTCGATGACGGCAATCGCCCTATCGGCGGCACCTGCATTGACAAGGTGATTGAGCCATGCGGCCTTAGCGGCACCGGACGCCGACCGGGCACGTTCTTCCAGCCAATCGATTGCTGATGGTTCCGGGCGAGGACCCCAGAGGTAAAGGAGCTGAGAGGTGTCGGGACTATCCGGAGGTGCATTGCGGGCAAGTTTAAAAAAGGCTCTTTCCGCGGCCCGCTTGTAGCCGTACTCCAGCATGCGAAAGGCGATTTCCCTTCTTTCGTGCAAAGGCACATCGGACCTCGAAACTCTCGCTTCCCAGTAGGCCAACAGCTCCTTTCGCCGACCCAGTTTTCGGAGAGCGTTTTCATAGGCAAACGTCCACTCGCCTTCATAGGTCTCGGCAAACTCGCGCAGATAGGGAAGCGCAGCTGTCTCTCCTCCGTGCTCGATGAGGAGATAAAGCTGTGCCTCTTTTTTTTCTCTCTTGAGGTCTCTCCGTTCCAGATTATATTTAAGAAACCCTATGAGCAGCTCTTTCTGACCGCTCTCAAGTGTGGCGTGGACGTAATCGAAAAGCCAAGATCCACCCTTCCTGCGCGCTAGGGAAGTAAGAGTGGGCAGAGCCGCACGGTACGACTTAAGTTCAAGAAGGCCGTATACATACGCTTCTCGCTTTCGGTTCGGTAGGTTAGGCTCGGCGAGTTTCCTAATAAGAAATCGTTCAAGTTCGGAAGCGACCGGTGCACCTCTGGCATGGGCCGCGGATAATGCCGCAAAATACGCTTCTTCCGCCTCGACACCTGTCAACAACAGTGCCCGCAGGTGTGGTAGGGCTTCATTGGGACGGCCAACAGCAACTAGAGACTTTGCAAATAACAACCGTTCCCGTTGGCCTCCTCGACGGCGGTAGAGCCGTTCCGAAAAGGTAAGGGCTAAGGTTGGAGATCCCTTGGCACTGGCCAGGTAGTATAAATCGGCTAACTGTCGGTCACTGATCGCTTCGGGATCCGTTTGAGCAAGCCAGGCCCTAACCGCTTTCGTCTTACGGGCGCCGATCGCCAGCCGAACCCAAGCAAACTCCACTCGGCGTGACGGATGGCTTGTGCGCAGCTGTCCAAACAACTTCATCCCTTCTCTTGCCCTGCCAAGTTTCAGGTACAGCCCCGTGATATCCTCGGATGATGAAACCAAGGTGCTCTCGGAGGCTACCAACCGTTGGAGCCAGCGGTTTGCCTGGCCTTTTCGTCCGAGCCGAATGTAAAGATTTGCCAGGCGAATCTTCTGCCTGTCCGACAGATCGGGATGCCTCTCGGCCTGCTTGATCCGACGGTTCATTTCCCTCTTTTTTCCAAGGGCGAGCGCTAACTCCGCCGCTAGGATTGGGTGGTTGTCCAAAAACTCCTTGCCGAGACTTGCCAGCATCTTCTCGGCTTCCCGGGACCGCTTTTCAGCAATGGCTGCCCTCACCAGGCCTGTTAGTACCTTGCCGGACAGCACTCTTGGATCTCTCCCCCGAGAGGCCTCGAGGGCCAGTTTGCGTTTGCCCTGGGAGAGCGCCAGCTCGATAAAGCTTTCAAACACAGCGTCAGAGAGCTGATCCTTTTCGTAAAGCCTGTTCAGTCGAGCAAAGGCCTTGGCGGAATTGCCCGTTGCGATCTCCACTTCGATAAGGGAAACCAGCAACTCGGGGTGCTTGTGAGCAGATGCCTCAAACGGTTGTAAGAGAAGTAACCCCAAAGCGGGTTTCCCCTTACCGTTGAATATTGACGCAAACTGGGCGGCCGCGTCCGGTTCTGGATAAACAGCAAGCCAGTCCTGGGACCGTTTCAACGCGCGCTCCTCGTTTTTGGTGTCGAGAAGCAGGCTAACCCAAAGCGCTAAGACATCTCTGTCGACTTCCTGGGGGTATAACTCTTCAAGCCGCCGCAAGGCCAAAACCGCCTCGTTGAGACGACCCAACGAAGCCTGCAGCGTAGCTAGGTCTATAAGGTCCTTAGCGGTACTGGTGGGGTAAGTTTTTACTAACTCCTTGAGCACTCCGATCTGCTTATCGTATTGGGAGGTGAAGCTGTAGAATGCGGAAAGCTTACGGAAATTTTCCTCCATGGGTTGAAGACGGTTGATCTCCTCGAGGTTGCGCAAATGGTCGCCTGTGCGCTGGGCCCATTGGTACAGGGTACCCAGTTGCAGGCGGGCGTCGATGCTGCCGGGGTTTTTTTCGATGTAACGCTCCAGTACTTCAATCGCCCCATCCACGTCGGCGTGCTGTAAGCGCAGCTTGACTAGTGACGGAGCCACTGCCACGGAGAGATCTCCAGCTGCGTATCTCTTCTCGTAGGACTCAAGGGCGGTGCCATAAAACTTATCTTTCATGTGCATGTACGCCAATTCTCGTTCTCCAGGGATCAAGAGGTAAACCGCTCCGATCCCTATGACGATCAATGCAGCAAAAAGGAGATAATGCCTTTTCATAATGAACGCTCGGTTAGTGTGATATCGACCTTCGCCGCCTTAAGTGCCCAAGGCCCCAACGATAAGTGCAAAAGACCATCCTTGGAGACCTTTGCTTTTAACCGGTGCTGTTCGCCTGTTTTTTCTCTGAGAGTGACGTTGTACAAACCGCCTGTGGGCACTTTCCAGGTCATCTTGCCCTTACCGAATCCTTGGCTATTGAAGCTAAATCCGTTTCGATGGAGCTCTAACCCCCAGGTCCGCCAGCGGCTTTTAATCAGATAGGGGCGCGTTGACTTCGGTTGTTGATCGCTCAGGGAGTGGTCTTTCAAGGCCACGACCGGCGCATCATGGGCGGCGTCGAGTGCGACATACAGGCTCCCCTGGTAGTGGTGCTGACCGATCACGCCTTCCGAACGACTAAAGTCCACTGCCTGGAAGGTTGCATGGTCAAAGCGAATGGTCTGAAGCGCATCGCGGTTCTCAATCCGCCATTGCTGCCGGCCTATGTCAGAAATTCTGGAGGTAAAAAACCCGTCTACAATCGCGGCAAATCGGCTGGTAGTGATCGGGAGAATTTCTTGACTACGTGCATAACGTAAATTGTCAAGTACGGCATTGAGGCTCGCGAACTTCTCGCCGGAGTACATGTGGTAATAAACATTCAGTGGCTTGATGCGGATGGGAGTTTCGGTGTTCCGTAGTGTCCTGACCAGATGTTTGAATCCGAAGAATCGATCTGTCCATAGATCCGTATAGGTGTTTTCATTACTATTTGACGCGTAAATCTGCCTTTCATTTCCAACCTCCCGGCCGAGAGGAGAAACCCAAGTGT
>JAUXIP010000183.1 GCA_030620935.1 Deltaproteobacteria bacterium
GTGAATGAAGTGTGGGATGTAAGACCATCCCCAACGGTATCCCTCAGTCATCTCGACGGCATCGCCGTAGTATTTTCCGTTGGCCTCTAGCCAGATCCGACCGACCGCCTCGGGAGCCAGCCGGCCTTTTCCACGTTCTGCGAAAACCTTCTGCTCAAACCGGGTAAGAACATTCTGCCGGAAGACCGTGGCAAAAGCGTCCTCAATCTTACCGGCAATGGCCGCGATCCGGACTTGCGGATCGGTCTCATGCTCGACTAGATAATCGAACACCAGCATCTCACCGAAAACCGACGCGGTCTCCGCGGTCGTCAGGGGGGTATCGTAATTGAGGAAGCTCTGCTTGCGGCTTAGATAACCGTGGAGGCCATGGCCCAGTTCGTGAGCCACCGTCATCACGTCTCTAAGATTATCGGTATAGTTGCATAGGATATAAGGGTGAAGCCGGGGCGAGGGCGAGGCACAGAATGCCCCTCCTCTTTTGCCTTTGCGGATCTCGGCATCGATCCAATGTTTGGCGAAGAATTCAGCCGCGATGGAGCGGAAAGCAGGGGCGAATGCTTCAAAAGCATCGAGGATCACCTCTTGGGCCTGGGAAAAGGGATGGGTCGGCAGCTCTGAGCCGACAGGCGCGTATTGATCGTAAAGCGCGATGCGAGGAAGCCTAAGGAGCCGCGCTTTGAGGCGGAAATAGTCCTGGGCGATGGAGTAGTTGGCTTCCGTGACTTCCATCATTTTACGGACCGCCTCCCCGTCGATCTCGTTGACCAAATGACGTTCCTGCATCGGATCGGGGTAGCGGCGCAAACGGTCCATCGTGAGACGATCCTGAACAAGAGTATCGTAGGTAAAAGTAATCACGTGTTCATGTCGCGAAAGCGTCCGGTAGAGGGTCTCCCAAGCCCTTCTTCTCAGCTCGCGGTCGGGTTGGTGCAGGAGAGCCAGGAGTTCGCTCAGAGTCAAATCTCGCGTTTTTCCATCCTGCTCCAGGGAAAAAGTCAAAGAGGAGGTGATTTCCGAAAAGAGACGGGCCCAAGCGTTGCTGCCGGTGTTGTCCTTTTCGTTAACGATCTTCTCTTCCGCCTCCGAAAGTTTGTAGGGACGAAAGCGCCGCAGATTTTTTAAATAGTGGCTGTACGGAGATAAGGCCGGTCCATTTATAAGGTCTTGTGCCGTTTCCTCCTCCAGATCCATCCATTCCAGAGTAAAGAAGAGCAGCAGATTCCTTACCGCAGTTACCTGCTGTTCCACCCTTTGCTCCAGATCCTGGTGCTCCGGTTTTAGGGAATCGGCAGCATAGAGGAGACTGGAATAATGGGCCACGCGGCTTAAGGTATCTTCGATCTCTTCCAATTCCCTAAGTCCCTGAAGGAGATCGCCTGAAGCCAAATCTTTAATCTTGCCTCTAAAGCGATTCGAGAATTGCTCCGCTCGATCGCGGCAATTTTTGAGCGTCGTCCCGATTGTTGAATCATCATAGGAAGAAAAAAGATCGCTCAAATCCCAACGAACACCTACAGCGCTGTTTGTTGCCATAGCTACTTTTATTAACCCCGATCCGAAATTTTTCCAAGTGCGCGGGCATGCCCCCCTTGGAATCAAAGGCTGAAAGGCCAAGCGTCGCGGCGATTCCGTGTTCCCTTATAGGTGTTTCCGCCAAGAGTTGACCGGCCCGCAAAGTTTCCAGCGAAACGACTCAGTTTCCGTAATTTTCTTTTTTGGATCGGGGTTAACCACTTCCGGGGTGGCAGGGCAAGGGACTCTTCAGGAGCTTCGAGTTGCGGGTGTCGCGTCTCTGGTTGTATGGTGTTTCAAACTAGAGGCTCAAGGCCGGAAACTTTTGACAGAGGGGAGAACTCAAGTGTCGGAGATCGATACACTGAAAACAGGGCTTGCCATGTCCTGCCGGATGCTCTATCAGGCCAAGCTGGTCAACTACAGCGGTCATATCAGCATTAGGATACCCGGGACCGATCGCTTTCTGGTCAATGGTCATCCCATAAGTCGAGCTGCTGTCACCCCCGAGGATATTGTGACCTTTGATATCGATGGAAACCGGCTCGAGGGAAAATGGAATCTTCCTTCCGAACTTCCCATGCATACCCGCACGTATCGCGTAAGAAAAGATGTCCAGTGCTTGGCTCATCTCCATAACCGCATGGTGGTGGTGTTGAGCATGGCCGATCGACCTCTGCTTCCGGCCTCCAATCCCGGAGCCTTCTTTGGCTCGGGTCCGATCCCCGTATATATGGATCCTGCATTGATCCACACAAATGAACAAGGAGACGAGGTTGCCAAGGCGATGGGCTCCAGCGACGCGGTGATTCTGCGAGGTCACGGCTCTCTAGTCGCCGGCCCGTCGATCGAGTGGACCTTCGCCGCCTGCGTGGAGTTGGAAGAAAGCGCCACAAGGCTCTACTACGCCTCTCTCTTAGGGCCTGTCCGCTTCTACACGGACGACGAGATCGACCGGGTAGGCAAGGGTCGAAGGCGTCCACCCGTGATACAAAAGGTATGGGATCATAGCGTCATTACCGCCAAACTCGCCGGGCTGATGGACGGCCTCACATAACCGGTTGAAATCGCTGGATATTTCCAGCCGGTATCTGTCTTCACTCAGGCCCCTGTGAAAAAGATTTCCGTTGTAATTTCGGGGGGTTTATGCTATAAAATCGTCTCAATTCCCTTATCATAGAAAGTCAGTTTATGTACGACGATTTTTTAGCAAAAATCATGGAGCCGGATACCTGCTTACCCTCTCAATTCTACGGGAACACGGGATTGTCTCGCCAATTGGAAGGTGAGAAAAGACTCATGCTCGCCATCCTAAAAGATGCAGTAGAATGTCTCGAAAAGTATCGGGAACCCACGGGCAGCGCCGGTACGGACCTCTACCACGACTCTCTCGAATGGGTCGAGGATAAAGGTACGGACTGGCTTTTCTCTTTCACCAATATCTGCGATCTCTTAGGATTCGACCCGGACTACCTGCGAGAATTTTTGCTGAAAAGGGAACGCAAGATCGGGAAGCCTGCTAGAGAAAGAGCCTACTTATTTTCGTCTCCTGGATAATAGCCAGGATAAGTATCTTTTATCAGCTCCTAGCCTTAGCAGCATCCAATTCCTCTTTGATGATTCGGCCGCGTGGAGAGCCGGGCCCGAAGGTTTTTATCGCCCGCTGGAAGTCGGCGATTGCTTCTTCATCCTCGTCCGATAAAAGATGGGATCGACCCAGATAATGGTAGGCATCCCCCAGGCGGTCCATCTTGCCGTAGACCACACCCAACCGCTGGGATGGTTCGGACCAAAGGGGGGAGAGGTTGTGTGCTCTTAAATAGGCACTGACCGCCTCCCGAAAATTGGCCTCTTTTTCGAACAACGCTCCTAGCAAGATATAGTTCAGCGGCTCTTTAGGGTCCGCGCTCAGAGAACGCTCCAACGCCTCATGGGCCAATCGGAACTTGCCGATTTGCGTATAAAGCCGCCCCAAGTCCCTATCAATGCCCGGACTTTCGGGACTTAATTCCCGCGCTCGCTCGTAGTTTTCTTCCGCCTCCTCCCACCTCCCCTGATAGTGGCGGACAATACCGATCAGATGCAGTGACTCCCCACTTTCCGGATTTTGACTGAGAAGCCTCTCTTGTTCGGAGACAACATCATCTGCCTGATATTTCTCCAACCGCAGTATCGTCTGAATTCTTTTGATCGGATCCGCACGTTTTGCCCCGGGCCGGTCCGCCTTTAAAGAACGTATCACCAACCCCACGTGAGTCATGCGGTCTTGACTCAAAGGGTGAGTCCTCAAGTACGTAGGGGCCTCCGCCGGACTGAATACCCTTTCCTGGTTTACAATCTTGAGGAAATCCAAAATCCCCTTCGGATCATAACCTGCATCCGCCATGTATCTCACGCCCAAGGTGTCTGCCTCCTGCTCCAACTGGCGGGTGTAAGAGAGATACCGAGTCGCCGCAATGGCCTGACCCACCACTCCGGCTGCTTGCCCCTGAGCCGAGCCTCCGGCAAGAAAGATACCGGCGAGGGATAGTAGGCTGATCGGATCCGGGCCAGAGATGCGCGCGATATGGCGGCCCTTCACGTGAACGATTTCATGACCTAAAACGCCGGCCAGTTCGTCCGTCCTGCTTAACCGCTCCAGAAGACCCGTGTGCACGTAGATAGACCCGCCGGGAACGGCAAACGCGTTCAGTTGGGAATTCTCTACTACAAAAAAATGATAATCGAACGGTTGAGGCCCCAGGACGGAAAGAATGTTCTGGCCTACCCTATTGACGTACCGCTCGACCTCCGGATGATTTACCAGTTTGAGATTTCTCTTTGCCTCCCGGCGAAACTCTCGGCTGATTCTTTTTTCATCCTCTTCAGTCATCGGCTTAACTAACGGCAGGGGTGGAAGATGGGAACCGCACCCGTTGAAGACAACGACAAGAAGAAAAAAACACCAAGGCTTCTTCAGCTTCCAAAGTAGAGGGATCACGAATCCTCCGTAAGCATGTAAAAATTATAGAGGGAGTTGCAGGGAGGATCAATAGCAGTTAAGAAAATAGCCAAAGGAGTTGACGGAGAAGTATCGAGGCAATATCCTCGGCCTTACCAAAGTGGAAGAGCTTAAATCCAAAGTTGTTCTGGTAACGGGAGGCAGCCGAGGCATCGGTCGCTCGGTAGCCCTCGCCTTCGCAGCCCAAGGAAGTCAGGTGGCTATTGCCGGGCGGAGTCAAGCTTCCCTTAACTCCGTAGCCGAGGAGATCCGCAACCTCAGGGCCAAAGCACTCCCTCTCACCTGCAATGTGACCTCCAGGGAAGAAGTTGAAGCCCTGAACCAAAAGATCCGCAATGAACTCGGCCCGGTTCAGATCCTCGTCAACAATGCAGGCATAGCCCCGGCAGCAAGCTTTTTAGAGATGGAGGACAGTCTCTGGGAAGAGGTCCTAAAAGTCAATTTGACCGGGACCTACTATGCCTGCAAAATTTTTCTCCCTGACATGGTCGCTTCGGGCTGGGGGCGGATCATTAACATCGCCTCGATCGTCGCCAAAGTTGCTTACTCCCACGTATCTGCCTATACGACGTCCAAACACGCTGTCTTGGGGCTGACCCGCGCATTAGCTTTAGAGACGGCCAGGTCCGGCGTGACCGTAAACGCAATCTGTCCCGGCTATGTCGATACCCCTA
>JAUXIP010000133.1 GCA_030620935.1 Deltaproteobacteria bacterium
AGCATCAGGTCGCCACACCGGTGAATTGGAAACAGGGTGAGGACGTCATCATCGTCCCTTCGGTTTCAAATGACGAAGCCAAAAAGAGGTACCCAGGCGGCTGGAAGACGCTGAAACCGTATCTCCGGCTCGTGTCGCAGCCAAAGTAAGATCACTTTTTGAGTGACTTTAAAGAGGCGCCGTTGGGCGCCTCTTTTTTTTAGCTCAGCCGGTGCGGTTGTCAGTCTTAATGATGAAAACCTGTTTTTGGGAGGGGGAAAAGGGGTCGGGAGTCTTATTTGCGGTTACGTCGCCTCCGGCCTGAGCTCAACGGGTTACTGGAAAAAATGTCTTTAGAATCCTGTGGGTTGGAAAACAAACCAGTGTTGGATAAAGGACCATCAGCACTGCCACGTGCAGGGCGGGCGGCAGCCATTTTTGGGGGACCTCTTTCACGCCATAAACCCAATTGATATTTTCTTTGGGACCACTGACGGCATAAGTCAGCGGGAGCACGATCCAACCGAAGACGACCTGATACTTCCAGGCCTGGATGTCATAGCCAAGTTTGCCGATAGCCCAGAGCTGAATGACCGGTAGCATTACGTGAAACAAAGACAATGCCCGAATGACAATAGAAATCTGGGGATCGAACATATAGCCCACAAACCCTACGGCCCTGCCACCCTGAATCAGCCTGTAAAAAAAGAGAAAGCTCCACACAACGTCGAACAGCAAGACGGCGGTCGTCATCATGCTGACCAGGAAGCGGCTTTCAAGCCAGAGAGCCGCCAATGTCCCGATGAGCGCTATGTCCGAGAACCAGAGGAAATTCGTCGGGCCGTACCGAACCCAATAGACGGGTACGAGAACCACCACGAAAAGCGTGTACGGAATCTTGATCCAGAGAGAGAGGGACTCCAAGTCTAATACCGCGGACATTGAATTCAGGAGCGTATCCTTCCATAGGAGCCTCTTGGCGTCAAGGAGATTCTCTTCCTGCTTGAAATTCCCAACCAGATCTACTAATTAAAACTATGACGAAGATGGTTGACGGAGAAAAAAGGAGGAGGTTTTAGATGAAAGCTTTGCTGAAAAGTCTTTTCGCTATTGTAATTGTGGTGACGGCTTTGGGCTGCGGTGGAGATGATCAGAGCCGGGCCGAAAGGGACGCGGAAATCAAAAAAAAGATGGAGGAGGCCGTTCAGAAGGAAGGGCAGCTCTACAAGGGGATGCGGAAAGGAGTCGAAGAAATGGAGAAAAAGGTTCTGGAAGATCAAGGCAAGCAATAGAGGTCGGCTTTATGGCTCGTCCGACAGAGTTTGCCAAATTAAAGGCGAATCAGTTCGTAGTTTTGATCTTGGACAACGAAGTGACGGTGGGCCATTTTGTCGTGGCTCCACCGCTTCCCTGGAGCCGTTTGATTCAGCGCGATGGGGTCTGCCAGGTCGCCGAAGGATATCCGTCTTTTTTGACCGCAGAGCAAACGAAGATCGAGATGCGGACCTGGGATGAGGTTTCGCTGCCTGGGATAACGCACACCTTGAAAGAGCTGGGTGACTCCGTTGATTACGTGCTCGTCGGAAACAATGCGGGCCAAGGATTCCCGCTCGCTCAGAGTCTGCCTCGAAATTTGATCGACGACCACGCAGCGGTGATTTACGGAGAGAGCCTGCCGGAATTAAAAGAGTACGAGAAACTCGGTTATCGGACTTTCTTCCAGAGGAGCCGGGCTGTCTCTCGCCTGATCGAGCTGGCCAGGGCCGCGGCCCGGCCCGCGGCCCTGATTTTCATCAATACCATTCAACACAACGAGTTCAACTATCATGACCCCTGATATCAATAGGCCCGGTCGCATAGCGATTCGATGAGAAACTCCGCCCCTTCTTTCCTCTTCGCAATCTACCGCCACACAACCACCCAAAAAGGCCATGATCAGTAGGAGCGCAGCAATGCTCTTGGCTATCATTGCCACCTCCACGTAACGAGACTGCCTACCTTTTACGGCGGACGAAATTCCGTTGTTAAGGCAAACCCGCAAAGCTGCGGTCGACTGGCCCCAGGCTTGACAGCTGAGAACAATTCATCTACTTGCGGAGTCAAGCGAACCTATCCGGCGGCGGATCATAGGCAAGCGCTTTGACGAGGAGAAGCCCATGCGAATGCGCATCGCAGCGGTCGATCTCGTGAGTAATACCTGTTTCCCCGCGCTCGCCGCGGAAGAACTAGGTCTGTACAAGGCTGAAGGTCTGGATGCGCGCATCGAGCTGGCGCCGATGCTCGGGGCGACGAAGGCGCTTAGAAACGGCACGGCGGACGCGATGATCGCCGGTTCGGTGCACGACCTCCTGACGGAGTTCCCACGCTGGAAAGGGGCGAAGCTGGTCGTGGCCCTGGCGCAGGGGACTCCTTGGCTGCTGGTAGTACGGGCCAATCTCCAGGCGAAGCGCGGCGACATCGTCGCGGTAAAGGGGCTGCGGCTGACCGCGGCGAAGGGACCGGATCTCGCCTTGCGGCAGATGCTGATCGAGGCCAAGATCGACCCTGATCGGGACCTGGAGATCGTGGAGCTCCTAGGCGCTAAGGCACGCGATGTTTCGTTTGGGGTGTTCGCGGCCCGCGCTCTTGAGGCCGGCCAGGTCGACGGCTTTTGGTCCAATGCGATGGGAGCAGAGACCGCGGTCCGGAACGGGGCAGGTAAAATCCTCATCGATGTCCGGCGCGGTGACGACCCTGCGGAGGTCCGCCGTTTTACCTTCGCCGGTCTCGCTACAACCGAGGCACTGATCGGGCGCGAACCTGAAAGCGTTGCGGCAGCGGTCCGGGCTATCGTCAAAGCTCAAAAGGCGCTGCGGGAGCAGCCGGCGCTGGCCGCGGAGGTAGGAGGGCGCAAGTTTCCCAAAGAGGCGGCGGAGATGATCACGGCGATCGTTGAGCGGGATGCGCCGTTCTACGACCCGGTCATCTACGAAGAGGCAATCGCCGGACTCAACCGCTTCGCCCAATCCATCGGCCACCTGCCTAGCCCGGTGCCCTACGAGCAGGTAGTGGCGGCTCGCTTTCGCGACCTCTGGCGCATCGCAGAAAGAGGTCGCAAGTAATAAGTCGCCTAGCGACCGCAGGGAAATTGGGGGATACAGAGAATTAAAAAATGCTAGTGCGCCTCTCTTCTATTCTACCGACAATCCGATTGGCTCTGAAGAAATCTCGGCGTGACGCGATGGCGCATGGCCCAAATAGGGGATAAAAAAAGAGACCTTTACTTTTCAGGATCCCGTCCAGCCCTTCCACATTTTGGAAGATCCCATGGCCTTCCATTCATCCCTCTCGATTTTTGCAAGGAGAACCTTTTTTGCTTGGAGTTCCGACCTTAGCTTTTCATTTTCCGCTGCCATCTGTTCCCGAACCTTTTCGATCTCTTCCTCTTTGGCATCGAGGAGGGAATCATTCTCCACCAATTTGCTCTTTAATTCATCTATGACGACATTTTCCCCTCCATTGGTATTCGAGCTCATCTTGAGTTTGAAACGCCTTACCTCCGCATCACGAAGCTTTAGAAGCTTTTCCTGTTCTCTGAGCTGATTTTTCATATCTTGGATCTTGGTGACCAGCTCCGCTTCCAGCCCGTTCTCTTCGACGTCCAAACCGTTTGTCTTTCTAAGCGGGGTCTTGGGGGCAGCCTGTGGCTCGGGATCGTTCTCGGCCATCTCGGCCGTCTCGGCCATCCTCTGTTGGAACTCTCTCCTCCGCTTCTCGTCCAAGAACTCTTGGCTGACGGCATTGAGGAATTCATTCAGCCGAATCTTTGCAAAGCCCTCCATGGATTCACCGAGAGCCGCAACTTGATCCCGCACGACCAGTGAGGCCATAGGCCCCATGGCTTCCGTGAGCTCAGAAATCAAGTGATCAAAAAATTGTCGCGGCAGAGTATCCGGCGCCGATTGTATTGGCGCAGGCTCTATCTTTTCAGGTCCGGCGCGATGGGCTTCACTGAAAGCAGGGTCCCTCGACTCCATGGAGGATTCCATCTCGGCCGCCCGATTCACAAGAACGTCCGTCTTGGACTGGAGGTCCTTTAGCTCTGTGTTGCGGGTATCCAGCTGTTTTTCCTTTTCTTTTAGCCGACCTTTTAGAGTGGCGACCTCCGCCCTGAGGCTTTTTTCTATCTCCTCGGCCCTCTGGGTTGTGCTAGAAGTCGACGCCTCTTCCTGCTTAAGGGCCGACTCCAGCCTGTTGATCCGGCTTTGAAAAGTCTCTTTAAGCTCGGCTATCTCGCCGCCTAAATTAAGAGAGGATCGATCTTCGCTTGATTTAAAGAACTGCATAAAAGTTACTTTTCCTTACTAGGCCTTACCTTACAAAAAAACAGGAACAAAACACTTGTGTCCAAAAAGGATGCTAAAAACGTGCCAAAATATGAAGATATGAAAATATAGGGAAATCAGTGGATTAGAAAGGCGCTAGTGATTTTGCGAGTTGACAGTTGACGTTTTTTGGTCAATTCTGGTCAATTTTTTCATCTAATCCGCCCATCCTTTTCTTAGGAATGACAGAAACCCGCCAAAAGACGGGAGCAGGCCCCCTCCGCGCAGCGCTGCGATTTATCCGGTTCCGAGGGAGGAAACTTAGCCCGAAGGGGACGGGAGGGGTGGCCGTCGAGGCAGTGACCTATTGACCCCCCTTCGAGTTCCCTCAGGGCGGTGAGGTTCTCGAACCGAGGCCGGAAGGTTTTCTCCTGAGGAACCAAACTTGTTGGGAGAGAGCCAACTTAAGCTTGACAGAAGTCCCCTTTTTCGTATATTTCTCCACCCAATTGCTGTTTCGGGAGTGAGGCTCAATTTTCTACTAGCAACATAGAGCTTACGAACACAGGGTGGTACCTGGTGGTCAGGGGCAAATTTCATTTCTCAGTATCAGCACCTCAAAAACGATTTTCTTTCAATGGGCCTCACGTGGACAAAACGCATCGCGGGAAGGAGTTAAAATGATCTCGGTTGGATTAAAGTGGAAGATTACAGGCAGCTTTATCGGTGTGATTGCGCTCTTGGGTATTTTGGTTGTGAGCAGTGTCTACAGTCTTGCCGGGCGGACGTTGCGAGGACAACTCGATCGACATGCCTCTGCCATCACGACCAACCTGAGTGAAGGGGCAGCCGGTTACGTCCTGCGGAAAAAGGTCTTGGAGCTAAACGCCTTGGTCACAAAGTATGCCCGTCTCGAGGGAGTAGCCTACGCATTGATCGAGGACGGTAAGGGAAAAGTCATTGCCCATAGCCTGGGAGCCTTTCCTCCGGAACTTTCGCAATCGCTGACTTTCGATGAGCGTCGGGTAATCCACCAGAGAGAGTTAGAATTTCAGGGAAGGACCGTGTACGAAACCCGCATGCCGATTCTCGAGGGACAAGTGGGTGTCGCGCGTATGGGGGTTTGGGGAGATGCCGTGAAGAAAGAGATCCGAGGCATTCTCCTTCCCATCGTTGGGCTGATCAGCATTGTGTTCGCCGTTGCCGTTCTGGTCGCGGGACTCCTTGCACGCAGTATTACCCGGCCCATCCTTGAATTAACAAGCGTCGCGGAAAAGATCAGCAAAGGCGATCTAGATGCGGTTGTGAACATCCAGTCGCGGGATGAAATTGGAGGTCTCGCCAATTCTCTGGAGCGGATGCGATCGAGCTTGAAAGCGGCAATGACACGCCTAAGCGCCAGCTAACCTTCATTTAGATCTCAGGTAGGTCTCCGGGACCTATCCAATGCCTCGGCGGGGTTTGGAGACTTTCCGGAACGGAAGGCCCTCTCTTAAGCTCTCACCAACCAATCAGTCCAAGCCTCATACATAATAGAGGAAAGGGTTAGTTCCGCCTTGGAAGTGCCCTTCGGATTAAAGTGAGAGCTCATTCGGTAGAAAATCCGACTATTCAGGTTCCTAACTACATCCAAAGACAAAAAGTGTAAAATTTGGACAATATTGGTCTCTAGAGGACGGCTTTCTCGGTGTATGTGGTTCTCTATTGAGGGCTCACTAAACCAAAGAACCCTCCGAATGACTACTACAGAACCCTCCGAATGACTACTACTTTTGTCCCAACTAGAGAAAAAGCGATCTCTTTTGGTACAATTCTTGCTGCTAAAGGGATGTTACGAAAATCCATACAGATTGAATGTGTCAAAACGATCGATCACTAGACGGCATGTGCGAAGAATTTTACGGGCTTCTTTCTAGCAGGAGGAGATAATGAATACACAATATGACAGGCGACGACCAACTTTAACCGGTGCCA
>JAUXIP010000412.1 GCA_030620935.1 Deltaproteobacteria bacterium
ATCTCCCCAGCCATTCCAACGCGAAGAACGTATCGCCTTTAATTCCCCACCCTTTACCCGCATCTGCAAGCCCAGCCAGAGTATAAGTGATGGTGTCGAGATCAGGAGAGATATGGAGGCCATGCAAAACGAAGTCGTCGGCGATATTGCAGACGATGACCAACTCTTCAGGGTCTGTCTCCAGGCTCAAGCCTTGGACGAGCTTGGCACCTCCTGTTCCTCCCGTCAAAACTACGAACATCCATTACCTGTTAGGCTATGTCCTCAACCCTTCCCTCTCTCAAACCGGCGGAACTCCGAGGCTGAGGGGACGTGAGCCATTGAAAAGATCCACTTTTCATCAGGCCATCCTCACCGCATAGCGCCTCCAAGTAGGGCCGAAGAGCAGAAGGGATAAACTTGTCTCCTTGAAAGATATACTCAGGATAGATCGGCAGCCGTGCCTTGAGCGTGAAACCAGCCTCGGCGGTTTTTTCTTTCAGAGCAGCCAGCGTCGGCCACGGAGCCTCAGGATTGATATAATCCGGAGTAAGAGGAGAGACCCCACCCCAGTCATTGATCCCCGCGTCGAGATAGAGCGGAAAATCATCGGGCGTCAAGTTGGGCGGGGCCTGGAGATTCATCTCTCCGCCGAGGATGAGACGCGCCAGTCCGATGGTTTTGAGCATTTCTTCAAGAGAGGGCTCCGGATGATCGCGCATCGGGATCTCCGGCTTGGGCCGAAAATTCTGGATGATGACTTCTTGGATATGGCCGCAGCGCTCGTGCAGCTCGCCGATAGCGAAGAGAGAGTCGATTCTTTCCTGCCAGCTTTCTCCGATGCCGATGAGAATTCCCGTTGTGAAGGGAATGCGAAGTTTTCCCGCTTCTTCGATCGTCTTGAGACGAAGCCAAGGCTTTTTGTCGGGAGCATTGTCATGCGGTCCGGAAGGCAACAAGAGCCGCTCACTGATATTTTCCAGCATAAGCCCCAGGCTGACATTTACGTCTTTGAGCCTGCGAAGATCTTTTTTGCCCATGAGTCCGGGGTTGGAGTGAGGTAATAAACCCGTTTCTTCCAGCACAAGCCTGCAAACGTCGTAAAGATAGTCGAGCGTGCGGCTGAAACCCATCTGCTTCAAAAAATCTCTCATGTCAGGGTAGATGGCCTCGGGTCTATCTCCCAGACTAAAGAGAACCTCGGCGCATCCAAGGAGCTTTCCCTGACGCACGACTTGCAGCACCTCGTCCAACTTCATGGTTTTGGCGCCAAGCTCGCCCGGAGCTTTGCGAAACGTGCAGTAACCGCAAAAATCTCGGCACAAGTTGGTGAGCGGGATAAAGATCTTGGGAGAAAAGGTCACTGTTTTGCCTTTGTGGCGATCGCGCAACTCAGCGGCGGCGGCCAGAAGAGCGCCGAGTTCTTCTCCCTGAACAGTAGAAAGCAAGACGGCATCGCTTCTGCTCAGCCTTTTCCCCTGAAGGCAGTCTCTAAGAATCCTGCTAATCATTCTATGCCTGCTCTGCCTGAATAGCCGATAAGGAAATCCCGGTCAATGGGCGGACGTCGCCGTGATGAAGAGCAAGCTTCGCTCTCTCGATCAGGCGGAGCTGGCATAGAAAAGGATTGATGATTTTAAACGGAAAGATTTTAGCCGGGAGAACCGGCGTCTTTTGAATTTGCGGGGTCCGCCGCAGCGCTGGGCTTATCTTCCTTGAAGATCTGCACGCTCTTGATGGATTTTTGATCGGCTTCATGCACCACCAGGCGACACTGGCTCACCTGGATCTCCTCACCCACAACCGGGATCCGGCCCAACTGCTCCTGAATCAGGCCGCTGACCGTGTTGGCATCCTCGCCCAGGTCCACCTTGAGAAACTCGTTTATGCGACGGACCTCGGTCCGGCCATGAACCAGGATCTGGTTTTTTCCGATCCGCTTGATCAGCTCTTCGCTAAGGTCGGTCTCGTCCATAATCTCGCCGACCACCTCCTCCAAGAGATCTTCCAAAGTGACCAGGCCCATGACACCGCCGAATTCGTTGACGACGATCGCCATGTGGCGCTTCTCCAACTGAAACTGCTTCATAAGATCGTCGGCGGTCTTGCCGGCAGGGACGAACAGCGCCGGATTGGCGATTTCCTTGAGCCGCAGATCGCACTCTCCTTGAGCGAGCTTCGTCAGGGCTTTGGTTTTGTAGAGAATCCCGGTGATATTGTCCAGGCTCCCCTCGAATATCGGGATACGGGAATACCGCGAGGTGAACAACTGTTCCTGTACTTCTTTGAGACGCAGGTTGCCGTCAAGCGCAAACATGTAAATACGGGGAACCATCGTGTCTTCCGCCGTAATGTCATTCAACTGGAAGACATTCTTGATCATGGTTACTTCGTTGGTCTCAAGCACACCGGCCTTTCCGCTCTCCTCCAGTGCTATCTTGAGCTCTTCCTCGGTTCCGAAAGGGACCGCGAGCCCACGGCCACCCGTGAGCTTCGAAATAATAGGCTCAAGCACAAATAAGAGTGGAAACATAAGTTTCTCAAGCCCGTAGATCGGGTAGGCCAGCCATTGAACAACTGTAACGGCATGCTTCGTGGCGAGGGTCTTGGG
>JAUXIP010000262.1 GCA_030620935.1 Deltaproteobacteria bacterium
AGCCAGTGATGGCAATTCACCACCTATGATTCAGATGGGCCTTTTTCGGCGGGCCTTAATCCAACCACATTAGCTTCGCCGGATTATTCTTCAACATAATCTTAATTTGTTACTGAAAGGGCTTAAGCTGTAATATCCCGGAAAGATCTTATGAGCCTCTTAGAGTCAATTACAGGTCTGGCGATCGTTATTATCTTCCCGGTGCTTCTAGCACTGGAGAGCCGGTTCTCGCTTCGCCAGCGGACAAGGCCCCTCGCCCAGCGCCTGGTCATCAACCTTGCGGTCTCGGCATTCGCTTTTGTGGTTGGTCTTCTGGTTGTAAAGTCAGTGACCTTCAGGTTGGCCCTCTGGACGGCGGAGCAGCCATTTGGTTTGCTGAACCTGATCAATCTCCCCACATACGTTAAATTTGTCCTGGGATTTTTGCTTATGGATCTCAGTTTCTATTATTGGCACCAGGCCAATCACTATGTTCCGATCCTGTGGCGATTTCACGGTGTGCACCATATGGATCCGGACTTGGATGTCTCAACCTCGTTTCGTTTTCACTTTGGAGAGGTTCTGTATTCCGTAGCCTTTCGGGTGCTCCAGGTTTCCCTCATCGGAATCTCGCCGGCTGTATACGCTGCTTACGAGTTGGCCTTCCAGTCTGCGACAATGTTTCACCACAGCAATCTGCGTTTGCCCATTGAAATTGAGAGATGGATCAATAAGGTCATCGTGACGCCTCGCATGCATGGTATCCACCATTCGACCGTCGAGGAGGAAACAAATTCCAACTTTTCCGTCATATTCCGTTGGTGGGATTTGCTGCACGGGACACTGCGCCTGAATGTGAGACAACCCGACATCGTCATCGGCGTCCCGGGTTATCTTACGCCGGAAGACAACAGGATCTGGACTGTTTTGGCGCTGCCGTTTCGTAAGCAAAGGGAGTACTGGCGCTTGCCGGACGGGCGCGAGCCGAAAAGAGATGCGACTTCAGAGTCGGATAAAAGAAATATCCTGCTTCCCTGAGTGGAGTATCTAACTCTCGCCTATTGCCTTCTGCTTAAATTAATCCAGCCACATCAGCTTCGCCGGATTATCTTTGAGCATGATTTTAATCTGTTCCGACGTGATGCCGTAGCCGAGGAGCGCGCGAATAAAGACCCGCATGCCGTCGATCGCGTCCATGTGGAGGACTTGGCCGAAATCGCTGCCGATGATGCAGCGTTCGGGACCGATCTCTTTAATGGTACGAATCGTCTCCATCGGGTCCGCGACCGGCTGGTACAGGCTCGGAATCATCGGCTGGCAATAGGTACCGACGTACACTCCCAGGTCCGCTAGCTCTTTCATCTCGTCAAGCAGGAGCTTATTCAGTTCGAGCAGCGGGTGATCGAGAGTTGCCCGTACACCAAGTTCTTTTGCTTTCTTGGCCAGAGGCAGCAGCTCTTGAAAATCGGTGTGGCCAAAGCCGATCCCGACCTTTTTCTCAACCGCCATTTTCATAATCTCTATGACCTCGGGAAGGACTTCACCGCCATCGCCCACCAGACGGACACCGCCTTTCTCCGGGTGTCCGGCACCCCGCCAGAAGCCAAGGGAAGTGAAAGTCGGAAACCAGACCATTTTGAAGTTGGGATATTGCAGCGCGACGCGGACATACTCCGGCCTCATTCCATGACAGGTGCCGGCGCCGCCGTAAACTTCAACCCGGTGTTGCAGCTCCCCTTTCTCGACTAGATAGTCGATGTGCCGCTGCGTCAAATAGGCTGAGCTACAACTGATGTTCCAATGGTCTTTAAAAGCTATAGCCCGCATCCCTGACTTTGATGCCTCGATAGCGACCTGGATCATGTCCTGCGAGCGGTGGACGAAATCCGGATAGGCGTGAATGTGGCAGTCAATCGCCCCCTGAAGCAGCTCGTTTTCGATCCCAGGATAGATCTTGAGCATCTCCGGGTTATCTTTGAGCATCTGATAAAAATAGTCCTTAGCATTGAGCTGGCGCACCCGTCCGACACTCAATGTCCTGCCCACCATCAATTGGGCAGCAGCTTCCGCATCAGCGGCAAAATCACACATGACTTCCTCCTTGCGTCGAAAAGGAAAAAAATGAACCTTTCGCTTCTCTCCTTTCCGTTCGATTTTACTTTTGCCTTTTTCCTTTTAACATTTTACTTGTCCCCCCACGCTTCCAGGAATCTTCGTGCATCTTCTACCACGGGCTCCGTGACCGGCACGTAGGGGATGATCATTCGGTCCACTCCGGCCTCGACAAAAGGTCTCAACTTCTCCTTTATTTCCTCAATGGAAGTCCCCGGTATAACGGGAAGTTTATCCATATAGTCATCGGTCAAAGCCGCCATGGCCGCCTTGAATCCGCCTTTTTGGAAAGCCCCCTGAATCGTATTCACCTCCGCCTCAAATCCAAGGCCCTTGAGCATATCGCTATAGTGATCGGCCAGATTGTAAAAGGTGAGAACCTGACGCAGTTTCGAGCGGGCGACCTTCTTATCAGGATTCAGTGAGACCCGGGACTT
This sequence comes from Deltaproteobacteria bacterium, assembly GCA_030620935.1. The sequence continues at coordinate 2,529 of JAUXIP010000262.1, forward strand.
CGCGATAATTTCGATCTTGCTCGGATCTCGTCCCGCTTCCTTCGCCCCTTCGCGCACCCTCGCGGCGATCTCCTTGATCTTGGCAGGCGTCGCCATATTGATAAAGACGCCGTCGGCAATCTTCCCTACGAGCTTCGTCATCTGTGGACCAAGACCTGCAAGATAAATCGGAAAGTTGGGATGCTTTGGCTTCCAGGAAAGTTGAAACCGTTTGCCGGTCTGATAAATTTCCCCGTCGTACTCGACCCGCTCACCGGCAGCGACTTTACGGACGATATCGATGTACTCGCGCGCGCGTCTCAACGGACGGTCGAAGACTCCGCCATGCCAAGCGGCGATGCTTTTGTTGGCCACACCGAGGCCCAGGAGAAAGCGCCCACCGGAAAGATCCTGCAACGTAGCGCTCTGGATACCCAACGTAACGGGACTGCGCCCATAGATTTGGTAGATGGCGGTTCCCAGTTTGATCGTTTTCGTCCGGCTCGCGACTCCCGACAGCAAAACGATAGGATCGGTGCTGTTCGATTCCCCTTTCCAGAATGCGCCGAAGCCCACCTGCTCGGCCAACGCAACCAACTCGATCACGCCGGCCGCCGGATAATGGGCCGCCGAATTAATCTCTATATCGTAGATCATGGAATATCCTCTTCAGACACTTTAAGAACAACTTGTAAACTCCTGTTTTTTTATCCCGCTCTACCCCCAAATACAAGGACAGATCAGGCCAGTCGGCTTCTTGACGTTCCACCTGGACCGACATATAGGCTCGCACAGAAAGAGATGCAGAGATGGCCCTAAAAGAGCTGTCCAGGATCAGAAAAGAAAATTGGAAGGGGCCGAGGAGACCGCGCGATAGGTTTGGGGCTAGGCTAGTCCTTATGCGACAGGATAATCTTCTCGGCTTCGAGCCGTTGAATTTCTTCTAGTGCAATCCCGATCTCAGCCAAAACCGCCCTTGTGTGCTCGCCTAGAAGCGGCGGGGCTTGGGATTTCTTTTTGGCCAAGGTCGAATAGTTGATCGGCGAACCGACAAATCTCAACTTGCCCGCTTTCGGGTGCTCGACCTCTTCGATCATATTCAAGTGCTTGACCTGCTCGTCTTCCAGCACCTCGGCAATGTTGTACAAGGCCCCGGCGGGGACATCGTTTTCCTCCAACCGCTTCAACCATTCCGCCCTCGTCCTGGCGACGAATACCGCTGACAGCTCCCGCTCCAGCGCTTCATAGTTCCGGCGTCGCTCCTCCCTGTCTTTGAATCTCTTATCCTCCGCCAGATCCATTCGATCCACAGTCTTCAAGAGCGCAAGCCAGAATTTCTCCGGCACCGAGCAGTGGATGACGAGCGGAAGTTTGTCCTTGGCCACGAAAGCGAAGGCGTGGGCGTTTTTCACTCTCGCAGCGCGATCGGGTATCGTCCCGGTCCTGAGATAACTTGCTGCCGTCTCGCCGATAAAAGAGAGCGTCGCTTGTAACAGCGATGTTTCGACGCATGAGCCTTCACCGCTCTGCTGCCGCGCCAGGAGCGCGCCCAAGATGCCGTAACCCGCGGAGAGACCTGTCACATAATCCGACAGCGCGACTCCCATCACTTTCGGTTGATCGGGATCGGTTAGCACGCTCAAAAGGCCGCTCGTTGCCTGGCCCAAGGTATCGAAGCCCGGCTTCTCGGCAGAAGGCCCGCTCTGGCCATACGCAGAGATCGAACAGTAGACTAATTTTGGATTTACTG
>JAUXIP010000105.1 GCA_030620935.1 Deltaproteobacteria bacterium
ACCGGTCTCATCACAGATGACTGCGCCACAACCCGCTTCTCCCGGATTCCCTCGTGCTGCCCCATCCACCATCAACAACCATTCCGCTTGGGCGGCAGCCGTCATAGGTTAGAGCTGCTTGTTGTTTGGAACATCGGACTTGTAGTAGAGAATGCGATGACAACTGGGGCAAAGATTGAGTGTCTCACTTTTGATGATCTCGTTCCATAGCTGGGGCGGGATATTCATATAACATCCCTGACAGATTCCCCCGGAAACCGTCACTACAGCCATTCCGCCGCGACGGGAAAAGATCAACTCGTAGCGCTGCATGAGGTCTCCATCAAGCTGTACGGCAATGGCTTGGCGACCCGTGGAGGCCTCAACGAGAGCTTGTTCCAGCCGGGTGACTTCAGTTTCTATCCCCCCTTTTTTCCCGTTCCATTCTTCTTCCAGCTTTTTGAGCTCCTCCTCCTTCTCTTTGACCAAAGCAGAACGCGCCTCTAAATCCTCCAGGATCGTGATCAATTCTTCCTCCCGCTGCTTATTGTTCTCCTTGATCTGATCGATTTCCCGCTGGACAGCTTGGAGTTCCTTGATATTCTTGAGGCGGGTCATCCGCATGCGCTTCTCCGTTGCCTTACTGCTATCCTCCTGTAAAACCTGCTCTTTTTGCCGTCGTTCCTTGTCTCTCTCCGCCCACTCCGCTTGGAGCAGCGCAAATTCACTCTTTTTCGCCTGTATTTCGTCTTCCTTTCCCTGTATTTGGGCTGAACGGGCTCTTTTTAGGATGTTTTTTTCTCTAATCTCACGGTCAATGTCTTGAAGAGAGGCCAAAATCTCTAGCTGATCGCGCAACTTAAACCTCCGAGCCTAGAAAAAAAAATGCACCCTTGAGGGTGCATTTTTCTGCTGACAATTCCATTCTTGTCAGGACACTTAAAGTCTCTTTCTATCTTCACTCCACTTGCCAGCTCCATCTTTATTTCTTATCTCGATTTTCTCCGGTTGTCAAAGCCACCGCTGGCCGTGACGGTGTGTTTATGCCTGGACCGGCTTTGCTATCTCGTGCGAAATCCGGGTGCGGGAGGCTGTCTTCGCAGTTGACCGTGGACCACAGCCGTGCGGCGCAGGAATTCTCCCATCCACGAGAGTAGATTGCTCAACCTGGTTCCGTGGTTTTCCACAAGATCCGACCAACGGACGCCGTTCCGGTAGTCAGCCGCAACTCGTCTCAAAGATGCCCTGCCCAACCAAGAAACCGCCTTCAAAGCAACGTACTGTCCGTAGCCGAGGCGCAGCTGCCGTCGCTCTTGAGACAGTAAGGACGGATTAGTTCGCAGGGTATAGCTGAGGGTCTCAACGACTGCACGTTCGCCCTGCGGCTGTTCCAAAAAAGCATTCACTTTTTGCAGCCTCGTCAGCAGTTCTCTCTCCGCCTTCGCCGTGGGAGAGTCCAAGGCTTGCGGAGATGGAAGCCTCGCCAGCCTTCCACTGAGGGGACGATAATAACGAAGGGCTTCAGGGATAAAAGCGCGGAGCTGTTGAGTGCGAGTTTCATAGCCGGGATGCGTGGATAAAAACTCCGGCGGTGCGCCCCGGTCTTTTCCGGACGCCTCTTTCTCCATGCGCTCCCATACCTCTAGAGACACTCTGGGGTCATACCCCGCCTTAGCCATCAAAATCAGGCCGATACGATCCGCCTCTGACTCCTGAGAGCGGCTGAAAGGAAGCATCCATCCTACCGCCGCGCCGAGACCGTAGGCACCCAAAACATTCTTGGCTAGCTGAGGATTGCTTCCCAAGGCTGCGGAAAGACCTACTCCCCCTAGTTGCATGAGCATGTCTTGGCTCATCCTTTCGCCGGGATGACGGGCTAAAGCATGGGCTACTTCATGGCCAAGGACAACAGCCAAACCGGCCTCGTCTCGGGCAGCGCGAAAGATCCCCGTATAAACCGCCACCTTACCACCCGGCACGGCAAAGGCATTGACCATCTCAGGATCATTGACAATCCGGAACTCCCATTGATAATTCGGCTTGCTCGCCGCTCGTGCGATTCTCTCGCCGACCTTGCGCACGATCCGCAAGGCCTCGGGATCATCGGACAAAACACTATCGCGCAGGATGTGACGGTAGGCTTCCTCTCCCAAGCTCACCTCCTGGCTTTCGGAAACCAGCATGAACTGGCTCCTCCCCGTGTAAGGACTCGTTGTGCAACTACTGAGCAGGCTGAGAATAAGGACCGCGGGTGGAAGATACCGTTTTACCACAATGACATAGAGACTAGCGGTTTCACTCGCCATTGGCAAGAAATCAGGTTAAAACCTAAAGTCCAAGTTTTCCTGGATTCATGATGTTGTTCGGATCCAGAACTTTCTTAATTTGGCGCATCACCTCAAGGCCGTATCCGTGCTCCTCGGCCATAAGCGGCGCGAGTTTTACACCGACACCGTGGCAGTATTCCATAGAGCCACCCATCTTCTGCGCCAAGCGGAGAAGTTCTTCCGCGGTGTTCTGAAGGATGGTTCGGGAACGCTCGTCCCACGTTTCGTCCAAGCCCAAACGCATGGAAAAAAGCTCCGGCTGCGTCCAGAGCCCGCTTTCTTGCAAACCAACACCGCTTTCCGAAAGGATCTCCATAGCCGACTTCCTGAAGGCCAGAACCTGGGATGCAGGCAAAGCCACATGAATCCACTCTCTGCGACCCCAGTGGCTGTCTCTTTCCCGCCTGGCGCGACGATTCTGCAAAAAGCGTCGGGCGACGACGTGTCGGTCGCGCCAGAATCTCTCCGCTTCTTCTGGAAACAGCTTCCTACCCTGTTCTTCATCGCAGACGGCGAGAGCCCGATAAGTCTCCGCCTCCACGGCTTCATCGGGTCCTTCGAAAGCTAAATAAAGGACAGCGCCTGCACTTAGGTCGGTGCCTTTATCGCCGAGGTCGACCAAGGCCGGCGTAAGCCCGAGCGCGAAGATTTTCTGCACGGCAGTGAATCCCCGCTCAAACGAATCGAAACGCAAACCGTAGAGGGATCGCCTTTCTGGCAGAGGGAAAGCTTTTATCGTCGCTTCCGTGATAATACCAAAACAGCCTTCCCCGCCGACAAAGATATGCTTCAAATCCATTCCGGTCGAGGATTTGGGCACGGCCCGGGTTCGGACAATCTCACCGTTGGCCAAGACTACTTCCAGCCCAAGCGCTTGATTCCCCATAGCACCGTACTTACCTCCACGATAACCCAGGCTGTTGGTGGAAACAGCGCCACCCACCGTAGCGACAGGAAGAGTCCAGGGATCGTGGCCGAGCATCAAACCTTTTTCCTTTAAATCCTTATCCAACACCTCAAGAACTACCCCAGCCTGTGCCCGAACGGTCCGGGCGTCTTTGTCTATCTCCAGGACTCTATCCATTTTCTTTAGGTCCATAACAATGCCGGGCCGGAGTGAAAGCGCGCCTCCCATGAGACCCGACCCCCCACCGTAAGGAACGATGGGGATCTTCTCTTCATTTGCCAGAAGAACTACTTTCTGAACTTGGTCTATTGAATCAGGGAGCACTACACACAGGGGAAGGGCTATCTGCGGTGGTTTTTGCGGATGAATCCTGCCTTCGCTCAAGGCATCCCAAGATGCCTCGTCTAAGCGCGCAGGATCGGTGAGAACTTGTGACGAATCAACGATGCGAACTAGCCTATCGATCAGCCTTCTGTCTGCGCTCACAAGCAGCACCCTTATGTCACATCGTGTTTAGTCCCTGCCAGCCGGCGAAAAAGCCCGCTTTCAGTTAAGAGGAGGCACGGTCTTGTTGACCTGGGAAGGCAATCCTGAAGGATTTTCTTTGGAAATTGGGCTTCCCCCATTACTGCGAAAGCCAAGCCAGTTCCATTGATCGGGATAACGCCGTATCATCAATTCCAACTGGCGGACAGATAAACCCACGTTCCTAGCGACATCCACCTGCGTACCTCCCGTCCTGACCATCTCGATCTCAGGCTCAATATGAAGCGTGAGCCGGTCCTCGGCATCCCGGACAACAAACATGGGAACCAGGGGAGCGCCGGTCCTCATGGCAAGAGTAACAGGCCCACGCGGCGCCGGAGCCGTGCGGCCCAAAAATTCTACCTCGACTCCACGAGACTTGAACTCGTCTGCAATAAGCAGCACGACCTCATTTTTTCTTAAAGCTTTAAGAATCTGTCGGGCGGTCTTCCGGCGAGGCCGGGCGGATATCGTTTTGACGCCTACCATCAGACGATACCTATCAATCAACCGGGCAAATCTTTCATCTTTAGGCTGCTTGACGACAACACTGAAGGGGTACCCTGATGCTGCGAGGCGAGTACCAATCATAGTAAAATTCCCCAGGTGGGCGCTGAGCGCGATCACTCCTTTTCCTTTTGCTAGGGCCTGTCTCAAATGCTCCTCACCGATAACCGCAACCATAGAGCGTCTCTTTTCTTTGGGAAGAGAAAGAGCACAGCTGGTCTCGTACATTCCTTGAGCAAAATTCCTCCAAGCCCTGCGCACGACCGCTCTCCGCTCCTCCTTGGTCCGAAATTCCTCGCCCATAACCGTAGAGAAATTTTCCTCCATCCGCCGCCGGTATCTCCAAAAAAGAACGAAGGTTACGTGAGCCGCGGCCCTCGTAAACACCGAAAGAAGACCCTGTGGCAACCGAGGCGAGATCGCAACAAATCCCCTAAGGCTATACTCGCCGATCCGATACGCAAGCCGGTACAGGAATCCCCCGATCTTTCCCCTCTTTCTCCTCTTTCTCCTCTTGATCATCTCACTCTGGATTTTATATCGCTTTCCAAGTCAGGATCGCAAGTTGCAAAAAGGGGACGGTGGGACGCAAAGGGCCCACCGCCCCCGGTTTTTCACCTATTAGTTAAACGGACTAACGACTCGCAGCCTTCAGAGCTTTCTGCCCTGTGACCCCGGATCCTCCCATTGAGTGCTTTTTCTTTTTACTTCCGGGAGTCAAACGGTAAATCTTGGCTTTGGGTTTCCATGCCGTCTCAGCTTCCTTCCAGCGAATCAATCCCTGACGGATATACTGAGGATTGAATCCTAAGATCTCACAGATATTCTCAAAGGAGAAAAGCCAATCGCTCTTCTCTTCCAGAATCCACTCCTCCGCTTCACGGAACAACGTCTTTCCCTTTCTGTCCCGAGCCGTGAGATACTTTTGGAAGCAAGCGACCGCATCTTCCAAAACGGCCAACACGAGCCTCTTTTCGGCCTCTAACTGGGCCTTTCTGCGAAAGGTCTCAAAGTACTGTACGTAAAGGAGCGTGTCCGGCTGAAACAGCGAAGCCACTTTCTCTTCCACGCTGAGACCTGTGTCATAGTTCATAAAAACCACCTCCCTATCGGGTGCGGCCTGTCAAAGGACCGAATTTCTTCATGCCGCACTCGAAAGAGAAGAGGAACTCACGAGCGCTTGACAGGGGGTCGGTGCGAGATCCGCTAAAGTCGTATGGGTAAAAACCTCCATGACCTTCCGCTGAATCTCGTTCCATACCCCCAACATCGTACATCGAGAAAGATGGTCACATCTTAGATGCTGATCCATACAGATGTTGACGGCGATAGGCCCTGCCAACGCCTCGATGACGTCCTGAAACGAAATCTCGCTGGGCGGCCGAGCCAGGCTGTAGCCGCCATACGGACCCCGTTTTGACCGGACCAACCCGCCATGAATTAAATCGCGCACGATCTTTTCTAGAAATTTTTTAGGGACACTTTGACGTTTTGCAATCTCCGTCAGTGAGCAGCTCCTCCCTGGATTCTGATTAGAAAGATAAATCACAGCCCGCAGACCGTAATCGACCCTTCGGGGTATTTGCATAAGACCCATAGCGTTTACCTCCTTGCCCCGATTCTGTCTGCCGTTCTGTAATCATTGCCCTTGGGTTTCTCTCTTTCACCCAGCCGACCTAGGGCGGAGAGCCCACGTAGTCGTTGGACGATCAAAGGCGCCTTTTGGCTTACAAAACGGACCTCTTCTTCAGTGTTATATCGGCTCAAGCTGAACCGCACGGCCCCCTGAATCCAGTTGGACGATACCCCCATGGCACGAAGCACATGAGACGGCTCTACCGACCCCGCAGTGCACGCAGAACCGGTCGAGGCACAAATTCCATACTGGTCTAAAAGCACAAGCACCGCCTCCCCATCGAGAAACTCGAAACTTACGTTTAAAGTATTGGGGAGACGCCTTTGCCGATGGCCGTTAACCCGGCAACCGAGACATGAGTCGAGCAGGGACTGCTCGAGTTGATCGCGCAGCTTCTTTATCTGCTCCGCTTCTTCCGCGAGGTTCCCCAAGGCCAACTTGGCTGCTTTTGCCATCCCTACGATCCCTGCCACATTTTCGGTCCCGCCTCTGCGGTTCCGCTCCTGATGGCCGCCGATCAGCAAGGGATGAAACGTTATCCCCCTTCTTACGTAAAGGGCCCCTATCCCCTTAGGCCCGTGAAACTTGTGAGCCGATATCGTCAACAGATCGATCGGGCTCTTCTGCAGATTCAAAGGCACCTTGCCAGCTGCCTGGACCGCGTCTACGTGGAAAGGGATTCCCCTGGCCTTAACGATCTCTCCAATGGCATCGATGGGAAAGATAACGCCGGTCTCGTTGTTGGCATACATGACCGAGACCAGAGCCGTATCTTCACTTAGAGAACCCTTGAGCTCGTCCAAGTCGAGCATTCCGTCTTCATCGACGCCGAGCCACGTTATCCGGTACCCCTTTTTCTCCAAATGCTGGCACAGAGCCGTGACCGCCGGGTGCTCCACTTGGGTGGTTACGATATGACGCTTCTCCGGACGCGCCTCGAGCATGTCCCGAATGGCCGCGTTGTCTCCCTCAGTCCCGCAACTCGTAAAAACAATCTCGATCGGATCAGATGCTCCTAAGAATTCTGCTGTCTGTTCTCGGGCTTCTTGAATCTTCCGGCCGACTCGACTCCCAAAACGATGGATGCTCGACGGATTCCCATAAAACTCCGTCAAATAAGGCTGCATGGCCTCGATTGCCTCCGGGGCAAG
>JAUXIP010000210.1 GCA_030620935.1 Deltaproteobacteria bacterium
CCACTTGGGGTGCATTCCACTCAAACCGTGGGGCAAAAAATAGAATGCCACCGATGATAAGGGCGAAGATCAGCCCATAAAGAATTTTTTTGAATTTACGAAAGTCTCTAGGTTTCTTGCCTAATTCCATAACGGCTGGCGCTTTCTATTTTGTGCCGGAATTTCTCTTCGACCTGCGAGTCCTGACGGTCAGGACAGGACAGGGCGCGTGACGCACGACCTTTTCCGCGACGTTCCCGATGAGGAGCCGTTTGAGTCCCGTGCGCCCGTGGGTGGCAAGAACGATAAGATCGATCCTTCGGGCTTCGGCTACATCCAGAATTTTTTCAAAAGGGTTTCCGCTCTCGACGAGATATCTTGCCTTGGGAGCAGTTTCGACCACATCGTGGCAGAATTGCTTGAGCATCACTTGGGAGTGCTGCATTGTCGCCTTCAGTACGCGGCTCCGTCTCAACGGGTCTTGCTTGTAAAGCCCCAGCATCGCAGGATCCGTCTGCGTAATCGGGCTCATGTAGAGGTCGTCATACGGGTTGTCGATGACATGTAGGACGTATACCGTTGCATTGCTGCTCTGGGCGATCTGCACCGCCAGCCTTAGCGCGTTGAAAGAAAAGGTCGATAGGTCGATGGGACAAAGAATCCTCTTAAAACTTAGAGCCATTCTCCTCTCCAGGTGTTAAAAGCTTTCGCCCTCTTTAAAGCATTCCTCGGTCGCTGAAGCTAAAGTAGCGATCCTGCCCGATCACCACATGGTCTAAGACTCTGATGCCCATCACTTCGCCCACCTCTTTTAGTCGGCGCGTAATTTCTATGTCCTCGGGGCTGGGCGCCGGGTCGCCGCTTGGGTGATTGTGCACGAAGATCACGGCCGCGGCCGACTCCCGGATCGCGGGATTATAGACCTCGCGGGGATGAACCAGGGAAGCAGTGAGAGAGCCCTCGGAAATCTTGACATCGCGGATCTTGCGGTTCTTGTTGTTCAAGAGCACCACGTAGAAAATCTCGTGTTTCTGGCTTGCCAACCGCTCGCGAAAATGGCGAAAGACCTCTTCGGAAGAGCGCAGGGATTTTCCCGCTTCCCATTTCTTTTGTCCCAATCGGCGGCCGATCTCCACGGCGGCCTTGATTTGCGATATTTTGGCCGGACCGATCCCCTTGACAGTTCCCATCTCTGCAGTTGAAGCCCTGTCGATTCCCGCAAAACCGCCGAACTGTTGGAGGAGGACTCGCGCGTGATCCAACGCGCTTTCGCCTGTAGCACCATTACCTGTTCTTAAAAGGATTGCCAAGAGCTCGGCGTCGGTAAGCGAATCCGCTCCCTTGTCAAGGAGTTTTTCTCTGGGCCGGTCCTCTTCAGGCCAATCTTTGATGGGCCGGTATCGAGCCATAGGGCCTCTCTGTCGAGGTAGGGTCTTATAGCACAGAGCTGTCTGTTACACCAACGCGGTCAGAAGGAGCCCTTTTAGGTACTCTCCTTCGGGATGATGCAGACTGACCGGGTGATCCGGCGGGTGGCCAAGTTTTTTTACGACTTGAACTTTTCTTCCGGAATCCACAGCCGCGCCGAAGACAATTTTCTGGAAGAGATCCGGAGAAAGGTGCTGAGAGCAACAAAAGGTAAGCAGTAAGCCTCCAGGTTTTAAGATGCGTAAGGCATGGAGGTTGAGATACTTGTAACTACCGGCTGCCGCCGAGACGTCCGTTCGCTTGTGCGCTAAGGAGGGAGGATCGAGGACAACGATGTCAAATTCCGTCCTGCACTTTTTCAGGTAGGAAAAGGTGTCCGCCTTGAGAAAATCTTCCTCGGGTGCTGAGAGACCGTTCAGCTCGAAGATCTGTTTGGCCAAATCAAGGGCCGGCCGTGAAGACTCGACGGAGATGGATCGGAACGCTCCTCCCTTAGAGGCGTAAAGGGAAAAGGCGCCGGTATAGGCAAAACAGTTGAGAACCGCTTTGTCTCGGCAAAGAGTCGAGAGCAAATGACGATGGTCCCTTTGGTCCAAAAAGAAACCTGTCTTTTGGCCCGCCCGGACATCGACGAGAAACCGAAGCTGATTCTCTTCAATAGGAATCAAGGCCGGTGGCTCTTCTCCTGATAAGACGCCGACGGATGGCGAAAGTCCTTCCTCTTCTCTTACCCTTCCCTCGCTCCGCTCGTAGATACCTTTGGGGGAAAAGAGGCTCAAGAGCGAATCCGTGACTATCCCTTTGAAACGGTCCATTCCCGCGGTAATAAATTGGCACACCAAAAAATCGCCATAGCGGTCGATCACCAATCCGGGAAGAAAATCCCCCTCGCCGTTTGTCAGGCGATAAGCGTTCGCAGAAGAGGAGAGAAATCGTTCTCTTAAAGCCGCGGCCTGAGAGAACCGGCGGGTAAAAAAAAGGGAATCGATCTCTTCCTCTTGTTTCCACGTGAAAAGCCGGACTCGTATCTGTGATTTCGGGCTGTAAAGACCACGGGCAAGCCAACGGCTCTGACTATCGAGCACGTCGGCGACGCCGGCCTCCTCCGAGTCGGCCTCCAGCCTCTCGATGGCGCCGGAGAAGATCCAGGGATGTCCATTGAGGACGGGCCGCTCTCTACCTTTTTTGAGAAATACTCGCTGCATAGAAAAATCTGCCTTGCATGCCAGGGACCTCCCTATCCCCTCGCTCCAGCGTCTCGTCGGCTGGAACTCTAGCTGCTGGCCTCGGGCAGCATCGAAACTTGCCCTTGGAATACAAAACGGGCTCAGACATCGATGCTGCTGATCCACGGCTTCGCAGAGAGTTCCAACGCCTCCGAGCCGATCTTCGCTCCAGGGACAGGAAGGTCCCTCGGGACGGAAGAGGGCTGCGTTGGGCTCCGAGGGGGCGAGGAAGAGGAGCGCAGACGTAGGAGTAGAAAGGTTGCTTGCAGGCCCCGACTTACAGCATACCACCCTAGGGGAGGACGGGGCGGTGGCCCTCAAGGTAGTGTTCCATCGGCTGCGCTCAGAAGACTCGTCCCCGAGGAGCAGGTTATGCGCCTATTCTTTCCGAATAAACGTTCCGCTTTTGCCGCCGCTCTTTTTGATCAGTCGGATCTCGCCGATGGTCATCTCCCGGTCTACCGCCTTGCACATGTCGTAGATCGTCAGCGCAGTGACACTCACCGCCGTCAACGCCTCCATCTCCACACCCGTTTTGCCGGTTACTTTCACAACCGCTTCGATCTCGACGGCCGACGGATTTTGCTGCGGGGTGAGAAAGATCTCAACCGATGTCAGGTTTAATGGATGGCACATGGGAATCAGCTCCGGCGTCCTCTTTGCGGCCAAGATCCCGGCCACCCGGGCGACTGAAAATACATCTCCCTTTTCTACTTTCTTTTCCAGAATCATGGCGAGAGTCTCCGGCTTCATAAAGACAGTCCCGCGGGCAGCTGCAACTCTGCCGGTGACCTCCTTGTCCGTCACATCGACCATCCGGGCACGCCCTTCGGAATCTAAGTGGGTCAATTTCGCCATTTCTTGCTTACCTTTCCCCTCAATTTTTTTTATGCTACATAAAAACCGTGGAGAAAAAAAGTCATCATCGAGTTATTATTTTAGGCTCCGGAGCCGCGGGGCTCACCGCGGCCATCTATGCCGCGCGGGCAAACCTGGAGCCGCTGGTCATCGAGGGTTCTCAACCAGGCGGGCAATTGACCATTACCACGGACGTGGAAAACTATCCCGGCTTTCCCAAAGGTGTCCTTGGCCCGGAACTGATGGAAGAGTTTAAGCGGCAGGCGGAGCGCTTCGGCACGAAAACGGTCTTTGGAGATGTAAGCGCAGTAAATCTTGGACGAAGACCCTTCGAGGTCATCATGGGCAAAGAGACCTTGACCTGCGGTGCCCTGATTATCGCTACGGGAGCGTCGGCCAAGCTCTGGGGGTTGGAGTCGGAGAAAAAATTGATGGGCTATGGGGTGTCGGCTTGTGCGACCTGCGACGGCTTTTTTTTCAAGGAGAAGGAACTTGCGGTTGTGGGTGGCGGAGATACCGCCATGGAAGAAGCTCTCTTTCTGACCAAATTTGCAAGCAAAGTGACCGTCATTCACCGCAGGGACAGCCTGCGTGCCTCGAAGATCATGCAGGAGCGGGCCAAGAAAAATTCCAAGATGTCTTTTATCTGGGACTCTACAGTAGAGGAAGTTTACGGCAACCCTCAAGACGGCGGGGTCAAGGGAATCAGACTAAAAAATGTGAAGACGGGAGAAACCCAGGACTTTAAGTGCGACGGGCTTTTTATCGCCATCGGACATGAGCCGAACACGAAGCTCTTTGCGGGACAATTGGATCTGGATGAGCGCGGATATCTCCAAACGCATGATGAAACAGCCACGAATATTCCTGGGGTATTTGCTTGTGGAGATGTTCAGGACACGGTGTATCGCCAGGCAGTGACGGCCGCCGGCACCGGGTGCATGGCCGCGATGGACGCGGAAAGGTTTCTAGAAGCTCAAAACTCATGACCTTCGCCAGTCCTTCTCGACCGCCGGCAGGGTGATCTCGACTTCCGTCCCTTCTCCTTCGACGCTTCTGACTTCGACCGCTCCGCAATGCATCTCGACAAAACGCCGCGTCATGCTCAATCCCAGACCGCCGTGCTCCTCCTTGGTGGTAAAAAAAGGAGTAAAGACCTGTTCCAGATCCTTCTCTTCGATGCCGCAGCCCTCATCGATAACGCTCAACTTCACCAGCGCTGTTTCTCTCCCCTCCAGCTCCGCCCGGGCATGGAGGGTTACGTCCGCCCCTTTTGCACTGGCCTCTAGGGC
>JAUXIP010000095.1 GCA_030620935.1 Deltaproteobacteria bacterium
CAGTAGGCAAACCTAAGAACTCCCGTATCGCACGCCGACGCCAGGACGGATCCTCAGGAAGGTATGCAACCTCCTGCGACCACGCCAGACCCGCGATCTCTCTGCGATCAACCCCATCCCACAGCACGTATCCGTGGCTAGGCTTGCGGTGCCCGGCGATGAGCTCGAGCAGCGCAGTCTTCCCTGAGCCCGGCTCGCCAACAATGGCCGTCCGCTGCCGCACGGGGAAGTCAAGGTCGATCGGCCCGATCATCCGCCGACGCGCCAGGCGCTTGCTACCCGATACCTTCACCCCGACGAGCTGAAGGCGATCCCGCAAAGGGGCTGGAGGCAGGTCTGTTACTCTCAGCTCCTCGGAGGCGCTCAACAATCGCACAACCCGGTCAGCGGCCGCAATGATCTTCCCGGTTCGTCCACCCTGGCGCGTGAGCTGAACCATGGGGCCGCGCAGCATCAATACATACGCGAAGAACACGAACATATCACCGGCACTGAGACGACCACCCGACACCCCTTGAACCCCCACCCAGAGCGACGCTATCACTGCGACCCCGAGGATGCCATTGGCAAACCAGGTGGTTAAACCCTGGAGTCGTGTCAGCGACGCTTCGTGGAGCTCGCTTGACCGGTTCACCTTGGCGAAGCGCCCCTCGAGAAAATCCTCCCTCGAGCCCCGCTCAATTGCTTTTGCTAGTTTTCCCTCTTTTTTTCGGTGCTTGAGTGCCTTGCGAAAGATGCGGGACGCACCAAATGCCGCCACAATGCCCGCAATAAGACCTGCAGAGGCAAAAATCAGCCCCAGTGCGAGGTCCATCCAGATTAGGATAATGATAACGCCTGCGAAGAGAAGCCCATTCGTCGCCACATGAACGAGGAAGCCCTGAAGGCCGGCCTTGATTCGCGCCGTATCCCCGATTAGGCGGGCAACCAGATCCCCAGAAGCTGTTGATTGGTCTAGTGTATCCTCTCGAGATATGCCACTGAATGCTCTGACGCGAAGATCTTTAACTAATCCGATTGCGAAGCGGGCAAAGTTGACACGTTCTACAAAATCCGCATAACCCACACCCAGCAGCAAAAGGAAAAATACCCCCCCCAGGGCGATCACGGGGTTGATCTCAATGGGGATCCACGATAGCGCACCGCCCAATTGAAGTGTCTGCCCTGACACCCAGGGGTCTATCATCAGGCGAAACGGCCACGGAAGCGCAAGTCGAAACCCAACGACTAGAAGGGCTGCCAAGATACCCTTCAGGAACAATCGCCGATGCGAACGAGCGAATGGCGCCAAAGAGCGAAGGACCAGGACCCACCGCTTGGACGAGCGATCACCGGGGATCATTTTATTAGCTCATGGGCATCTGTTGTCGAATTCACCGTGGCACCCAACTATCAATGAGGATTTCCTCCAGGGCCACTCCTTTCCCTTGACCCTGCAGCGCCCTAAACCGACGCCTTGCCCTTTCCTCGTAAGAATCCTCCTCAGCCCAACCTAATCAGATGGATCAATGTCTGTTTGCAACACCTTTCAGGCAAGAGCTCGATACACGGACCCTGTGTCTACATATATACAACCTAGCTAATTTGCCAATCGTTCCAGGTATTTTGCCAACGTTTTGCACTGCGCTTTTCCCCGCACCTGTGGGACCATCGATGGCTGTAATCCATTTCCGCCCCCTGCCCCTAGGCATCCCCGCCCTCTACTCTACGCTTAAAACCTATTTGATCAAACGGGTTGACGACACTCGTGGCAATATTGCGGAGATGAGAATTAATGCGCTTTAAGTAGCGGAAATATAACGCGAGGGAGACCGCATCATCGCTGGAAATGCTTTTATCCGCTCCTTTGATGTAATCAATAACATGTTGATCACAAAGCCGGTTCACCCAATGATAATCGCTTAGCAGTTTTTCAGCGTCCTGGACATTCGTGGTTTCAAAACTCTTCCGCACCCTTCTAAACATGTCCTCAACCGCGGCTTCAATCCTCTTTAAATCCTCTTCGAACATCCCCCCATGCAATTTAGCGGGATGGTTCATAGCCAATTCGACAATATTTTTGGTGTAGTCTCCGACCCGCTCAATGTCGATAATAATACTTACCAGCAGCAGTCCTGAGTAAATATCACTGGCGCCCGTAACCGCCAGATGGCTCAATACATTGCGGCGTACCTCCCGCTGGTATTTATTTACCTCGACATCCCGGTCGTGAATGTTTACATCAAGCTCAATAAGATCCGTTTCCCGCAAAGAGTTTTTTGACTTGAGGAACATTTCCCAGGTAATGTCCACCATCTCGTAGGAGCGCCTGTAAGCCCTATCGAGGAGCGTGTCTTTTTTAAAGATAGCGAATAATTCCTTTAACATAATTGGTTACCTCATCTAAATATTATTATCACGACTACTGGTACGAGAAAAAATACCGTTATGAGATAGGCAAAAGGAATAATCTTGTTCCTAAGGGCCAATTCAGAAAGTTTCCTGGATAAATATAGGGGTAATTGTCGAAACGGCCACCAGATCATTATTCCAGTAATATTAAACAGCAGGTGCACAAACGCAACAATCACCGCATTGGGATTACCAATGGCAAGAGAAGCCAGAATCGCCGTGAATGTGGTACCGACATTCGCCCCGAGCGTATAAGGAAAAATCTGTCCTACGCTTAAAATGCCCGCAGCCACCATGGGAATGATCAAACTGGTGGTGATAGAGCTACTCTGCGCTAGAATGGTGAGCAGAAGGCCTACGACAAAGGCCCTCATGGCGTTTTTAAATAAAACGGTATCGAACCAAACTTCTGCCCTTTTCACTATCAGCACCCGCAGGACGGCTACCATGCGCTTCAAAGCTAACAATAGTAATATCAAGGATAGGACAAGAAGAATCCATGGGTAGGGTCCGATCCACTGTGCCAGCAATGTTACCAGCGGAGTGGTAGCGGACTTGAGAGGATTGAATAGCTGCATACCCCCAACGTACTGAAATTGATCAGCCATTAGAGTTGCTCCTCTACCTAAAAAGTTGGTTAAAGTTTGTAGAGGGAAGATGACCAAAACTGCAAGCAGATTGAACAAATCGTGTACGGTAGAAGCAGCAAAGGAGCGGCGAAACTCTTGAGAACGATTGATATGAGCCATGGCCACCAACGTATTCGTTACAGAGGTGCCAATGTTCGCTCCCATAATAATTGGAATGGCGTTCGGAACCGTCAAGATACCGCCCCCTACCATTCCGACAACAATCGACGTGGTTGACGACGAACTCTGAATCAAAGAGGTTGCCAGGATACCAATAAACAATCCCACCAGCGGTACAGAAGTCGTGGCAATCATGGTCTCGGCAAACCCGCTACCAAACATTTTCAGAGAAGCTCCCATCAAATTGATACTAAAGAGAAATAAATACAGGAAGATTATTAATTGGACGATGGGGATGAGTGCTAGAATTTTTGCTTGGGTAGGACCTTTCTGCTTATCCATCATTCATTGATTTCTGTAAAATAGTTGTCAATATTCTAGCAAGAGAACGTCCCAGGGCCAGCCTTGATCCGTTTGTGCTTTCGATTTTCTTCCGATAGCTCGCTTGAGCGGCCCTTAAATTTATCATAGCCTGCATCCTCTGCTACCACAATTAAGTTTTTAAGTATGCGTTCCAACAATAAACTCAGCCATCGGAGCCGAGCGGATCGCCCAGAGGTTTCGTGAGGCGAGCCCGCCGATTCTCGGCCGGGTCAAAGACAATCGCTTTCTTCTTGATTTGCGAACCATTTTTGATTCAGAAGAATTGATCCCAAATCTCCGAAACGAAGCCCATGCGAAATAGAGGCGATAATGCCTGGCAAGGCTTGACTCGCGGGATTGACCCAGATAAAGTCGCTTCCTTTTCTAAAAAGGGTTGTCCGGCTAAAAATTCAGGACGGAGAGTGATGAAAATCAAAGGGAAGTTCTTGGCAATTTTAGCCTTTGTTTTGTTGGTAAGTGCCTGCTCGACGGCTTTGCGGATTTTTAACGAAGCCCAGTATGAATATGAGAAAGGGATTGCGTTATTCAATCAGGGAAATTTCGAGGGGGCAATCGGCCATTTTCAAAAAGCGACTGAGATAGATCCTAATTATTTTCAGGCTTACCTTTACCTAGGTCGATCCTATTTGAGCCTGAACCAATGGCGGTTAGCCATTACGCCTCTAAGGACGGCCTATCAAATATCGCCCGCGGAGACGAAAAACGAGGTCCTGAACCTCCTCATTGATGCCCTTTATGGGGCAGCCGTTGCCGAACTCAACAAAGGTGATTTTGAGTCGTCACTGGGGTTTTTTAGAGAGGTGCTACAACTCCAGCCGACATCGACCAGAGCCATGGAAGGGACTGTAAATGGGCTTCTTAGTTATGGGAGCAAACTCCTGTCCCAAGGAAAATTGTCCGAGGCGGTAAAGGCATACAGCGAGGCCCTCAAGTTCTCACCAAACAATCTCCAGGCCATGCTCGGACTCGCTCAGGCCTATTTCAGAAACGGCGACTTCAGCAAAGCGATGAGTGCATTAACGGATGCACTAAAAATAGACCCTACCAATCAGGACGCCAATTCCTTGCTACAAAATCTACTCAGGAGATAATTGTCTTTTTACAGTCTCGCTCTTCTCAACACCACTATTACAAAAAATTTCTTGCAGTTTCCTTGGTCGCTGCACATTTACTTTTCCTCAGGCTGTACAACGGCGAGACCCTCTGCATGCGGTCACTCACAAAACAGCCTCACCATTTTTCAGTACCGCGATGACGACAACAAGAACGATAGGGATAATAGGCTGTATTCTCCAGGACTTTCTGTTACTATTTTCTTGGAGGAAACAATTTAGTAAATGCCCTATATCGTTGGCACCGCCGGCCATATTGACCACGGGAAAACGAGTCTTATCAAGGCCCTCACCGGCGAGGACACTGACCGGCTCAAGGAGGAAAAGGAAAGGGGAATCTCCATCGACCTAGGCTTCGCTCACCTGGAGCTTCCGGATGGAACGACGGCAGGGATTGTCGAGGTTCCTGGCCATGAGCGGTTCATCCGAAACATGCTGGCCGGAGCGCACGGAATCGACCTGGTCCTTTTCACTGTAGCCGCCGACGACGGCGTCATGCCCCAGACTGAAGAGCACTTAGACATCGGTCACCTCCTTGGAGTCAAGCTGGCAATTTTCGTGATTACGAAAACTGACCTCGTCTCTCCCTCCAGAATCCAAGAGGTGGAAGAGGAGATAACAATCCTGACCTTGGGGACGCAGTTGGAGAACTCTCCAGTGATCTCTTTTTCAGCGGTGACCGGACAAGGGATCGAACAACTCAGCACTCAAATCGCCCAAATGCTCCGGAGCTATGAGAAGCCTGCCCCAAGCGGCTACTTTCGTCTTCCGGTAGACCGTGTCTTCGTGCTTCAAGGACACGGCGTGGTCGTGACAGGCACTGCGCTCAGCGGAGAGATTAAAGTCGAAGATCATGTGCGTTGTCTCCCGGGAAACCAAAGTTTCCGCGTCCGCAGTCTCCAGGTGCATAACCGGTCGGTCAACACGGCCGGTTGGGGGCAGCGGATCGCGCTCAATCTGACCGGGCAGGAAAAAGCGTCTCTTACACGCGGGCATGTGATCTGCCACGAGAAACTCGCTCTGACATCGAACCGTTTCGACGCCCTTCTTGAAGTCCGTCCAGCTGCGGGCAAAGGGATCAAAAACCACCAGCGAGTCAGAGTCCATCTGGGTACTGCCGAGCGTATCGGCAAAGTCATTCTTCTGGGTTCCAAGGAAAGACTTGAGCCTAAAGAATCGGCTTATTGTCAAGTGACTTTGCTCGAACCCATCCTGGCGCTGCGCGGGGATCATTTCATTATCAGGGATGAGACCGCCCGGCGCACGCTCGGGGGAGGAATCGTCATTCATCCTTGGGCCAAAAAACACAAAAGAGCGGAGCCCGAACTGGGAAAGAGGCTTAAAACTCTACACTCTCAAGATCTCCCCTCCGCGATAGAGGCCCTGCTTGAGGAGAGCGATGACTTCGCCCTTGCCGCAGACCCCATCCACCAATTTCTAAACCTTAGAGAAGAAGAGATCGGAGATCGTTTGGGCGAGATAAAAACACTTCGGACCTTTAGCTTCGAGGGAAAGAAGCTCTATACGACGGAAAAAAAATGGCGCAGCCTTATGGCAAAAGTCCTCGGCGTCCTCCAGGACTTTCACGCCTCACATCCCTTGGCGCCGGGGATGGAGATGGAAGAGCTCAGGGGCAAATTGCTTTATGGCATCTCCTCCAGGCTGTTTCGCATCATTGTAGAAGGCCTCACGGGAGAAAAAGTCGTAATCCGAGAAGGAAATCTTCTTCGGCGCCCCCAACACCATATCCATCTGGGCGGTGAGGAGAAATCGCTCATGGAAAACATCCAAAAAGTCCTGAGTAATAATCCGCTGGCTCCCCCCGATTTGAAACAGTTGGAGAAAGACCTGAACATCGGGCGGGAAAAACTCGCGGAAGTCATCCGAGTCATGGAAAGGAATCGGTCTGTTGTTCGTGTCGCAATGAACCTCTATTATCTGCCCGACTGCGTTGACAAAGTCAGGGGTGTTCTATATAAACATTTTTCTGACAACAACGAAATCACTGCGGCTACCTTCCGCGACCTTTTAGGCTCCAGTCGCAAATATACGATTGCCCTCCTTGAACACTTCGATCGGGAAGGGATCACAGTCAGAATCGGAGATGTCAGGCGACTGAAATCACCGCTGTCCGCTGGAAAGCAGGGAACCCCGCGATAATCGCCTTTAATTCAAAGTGCAAAGTGAAGAGAATTCAGGAGCCAGAATACAGAATCCAGGAGAGGCGAGGATTCTGAATTCTAAATACTGTATTCTTAGTCGGGAGGATAGATGAAGCTTATCAAACGCAAGACGCCGCGCCTGACGCAACAGGTCAAGGGCGGAGGTTGAGCCGCTAAGCTCGGCCCGGCCGACCTGATGCAAGTATTGCACAGCCTTCCTAAGTTTGACGACGTCGATCTCATTGTCGGAACGGAGACTTCCGACGACGCGGGGGTGTTTCGTCTGCGTCCCGACCTTGCCATCGTCAACACTGTAGACTTCTTCACTCCCATCGTGGACGATCCTTACGTCTTCGGGCAGATCGCGGCAGCTAATGCTTTGAGTGACGTCTACGCGATGGGAGCCGAGCCCAAGACGGCTTTGAATCTAGTCTGTTTTCCGAAAGGCAAAATGGATATTCAGGTATTGGGAGAAGTGCTGAAAGGAGGAGCGGAGAAAGTCCGTGAGGCGGGGGCGGTTGTGGTTGGAGGCCACAGCATTATCGACGAGGAAATTAAATTCGGCATGGCGATCACCGGAGTCATTCACCCTGACCGGGTCATTCGGAATGTCGGAGAACAGGA
>JAUXIP010000151.1 GCA_030620935.1 Deltaproteobacteria bacterium
CGTCGTAAACGTGAAGACCCAGTGACGTACAAGGGACTAACCAAATACTACGTGGGGGATGCGAGTGTCGTTGTCTTGGTTTGCGGTGATCCGAGAACGATGCAAGTATATCTGACCACACGCGAGCCCGGAGATCGGGAGAAGCTCTTTCAGGCCAGCGTCGCCAATGCGGTCGAGCATATGATGCTTGTGGCGGCGAGCATGAATCTCGGGACGGTCTGGGTCTCTGTGCGGGAAGAGGTGGAGCCGGAATTGAGGGAACTCTTCAATGTGCCTCAGCCTCTTCGTCTTCTTTGGGTCGTTCCCATCGGCAAAGGCCGTTTTTGGCCCAAGGCTAAGCCGCGGAGAAAGATTTCCGACTTTGTTCACTATGAGATTTACGATCCGAAGAAGTTGCGCAAGGAATCAGACATCCGTGCCTGGCCGAAGTAGTATTTGGCGTCAAAAACGCAAACCTCAAGCATCATCTGATAACCGACAACTTCTCTTGGTTCAGTGCGCATTGCGTTGTAGACTAGGTTGATAGGAAGTGATCTATGGAGCGGTACGTGACCACGAGCGAAGCACGGCGGAGATTCTTGACCTTGGTTGATGAAGTAGGGGAGGGTGATCAGATAGTGATTACCAAGCGGGGGGTTCCCAAAGCCGCTATTGTCAATTTCGACTTTTTAGAGACACTCAAAGCTGTGGCAAGACTGTGGCAAAACCCGGAGGCTTTGCGGGCTATGCAGGAGTCAGTGAAAGAGCTAAAGAACGGAAAAGCTCTAAAGCTCGCCGGGGTTCCCAGAGTAAGGAAGATTCTAGCTCTGTCCCGCAAAAAAGGACTTCTCCGAGGTTCAACAAGATGGTAAATTTTGACGAGCTATGTACCAAGCGAAATTCTACAAGAAGATAGACAAAGACCGGATTGCAGAAGAGGTCGAGCGAGAGGGGTTCGATCCTGTGTGCATCACCGACCCGCCCGCCCGTGTTTATTCCTCCCACCACCACGCCGAAACTAAGCTTCTGGTATTTTTGGATGGCACGATGGAGGTTACAGTGGGTGACAGGACCTACGACTGCAAACCGGGCGACAAGCTAATCATCCCCGGCAATGCCGAGCACTCCGCCGTGGCCGGACAAAAGGGCTGCACCTTTTTCTGGTCGGAGAAACTTTAGAGTTTGGAATATCCCTCCTGAGCTCTTTTCGATAATCCTCATCGCCCCCGCCTTCTGCAATTGAAATTTTAAACCATAAGATCATCCTGCTTGACTGTGTCCTCCAGGCTCCCTAGAATCGATCCCTAACCAGGGAGGTGACCCATGGGTAAAATTCGGCATATCGCCTATCGTGCAGCGGACGTAGAGGCCATGGCGAATTTCTTTGTCAATGCCTTGGGGATGACTATTACCCAGAGGCGGCGAAACAAGGCAATCGATCTTTCCGACGGCGCGATCAACATCACCGTATTACCCTTGAGGCAGGCGGGGCCCAATGGCGAACCACCACACCAAGGTATCGATCACATCGGATTCACGGTCGAGGATGAGGCAGAGAGCGGCCACCTGCTTGAGTCGAACGGGGCTAAGAAGATCGGCACTCTTGAATTAGGCAGTGCAGCTCACTACGAGGTGAAATACAAGGGACCCGAAGACATCGTAGTTGATTTGGGTCACTGGGTCGGCACAGCACCAATCTAGCAGGCTGCTGAAAAAGCCTCATCTGCTTCGTTCCGCTCAATCGCCTCGCTCCGACGTACTGCTCAAGTACGCCTGCGCTCGTCGATTTTTCGCGTGCCTCGCATCTGAGATCTTTTTGAGCAGCCTGTAAGCCGAGTTTTTTAATCCGCTGCTAGCAGTTTTGGATGTCGGATTTAGCTCGAAACTCGAAACGTGAAACCAGAAACTATTTCTCTAGCAACTGTCTTAGGACGTACTCCAGAATCCCGCCGTGTCGATAATAGTCGAGCTCGGCAGGGGTGTCGATGCGGCAGGTGACCTTGAATTCTTTGGTTTTGCCGTCATCACTTTTCGCTCTCACCGTTAGATCGGCTCCCACTTTTAGCCCATCAGAAATTCCTACAACATCGTAGGTCTCAAATCCGGTCAGACCGAGAGACTTGAGGCTCTCTCCGGCCTTAAACTGCAAAGGAACAATGCCCATGCCGATCAGATTGCTACGGTGAATTCGCTCGAAGCTCTCAGCGATCGCAGCCTTGACGCCGAGGAGTCGCGGTCCTTTAGCCGCCCAGTCCCGCGAGGAGCCGGTGCCGTATTCCTTTCCGGCGATGACGATCAGCGGGACGTTCTCTGTCTGGTACTGCATGGCGGCGTCGTAGATGAACATCTGCTTCTTATCCGGGATATGTACGGTCCAGCCGCCCTCGGTGCCCGGGGCGAGCTGGTTCTTGAGACGCACGTTGGCAAAAGTTCCGCGCATCATGACCTCAAAATTCCCCCGCCGTGCGCCGTATTGGTTGAAGTCCTTGGGCTGCATGCCGTGTTCCGTCAGATAGCGGGCCGCCGGACCATTCTTTTCAATAGAGCCTGCCGGGGAGAGGTGGTCGGTCGTGATCGAGTCGCCGAGCAAGGCAAGCACGCGTGCGCCCTGGATATCTCTGGGCGCCGCCGGGTTGACCGGCATCGCCTGAAAAAAGGGGATCTCGCGCGCATAAGTGGACTTCGGGTCCCAAGCAAAAAGCTCTCCTTCGGGAGTGGGCATGCTTTTCCAGCGCTCGTCGCCTTCGAAAACTTCACTGTATTGTTTCTTGAACAGATCGGGCTTGACTGAGCTGCTTATCGTCTCCCGCACTTCTTCGGGACTGGGCCAGATATCTTTCAGGTAAACTGGTTTTCCCGCTGTATCCTGTCCGAGCGGCTCTTTGTAGAGATCGATGTCCATCCGGCCCGCGAGAGAATACGCGACTACCAAAGGAGGGGATGCGAGATAATTGGCTCGTACCTGAGCGTGAATGCGACCTTCGAAGTTCCGGTTGCCGGAAAGAACGGAAACTGCGACGAGGTCTCCTTCCTGGACCCCGGCGGCCACAGGTTCAGGAAGAGGGCCACTGTTGCCGATGCAGGTCGTGCAGCCGTAACCCACTAAGTGAAATCCCAACTTTTCCAAATAAGGGAGCAAGCCGGTTTCTTTCAGGTAATCTGTAACCACCTTTGAACCGGGGGCAAGGCTGGTTTTCACCCAAGGTTTTCTTTTCAGCCCCCGCTCGACCGCCTTCTTCGCCAGGAGTCCGGCGCCGATCATGACCGACGGGTTGGAAGTGTTGGTGCAGCTCGTGATTGCTGAGATGACGACCGAGCCGTGGCCCAAGCTGAATTGATCTCCGTTGGACTTGACCGCTACGGTACGGCTTGCATCGCCGCTCTTGATCAGACTGGGTAATACCTCCTTGAATGATTCCTTGGCCTTGGCGAGCGGGACGCGGTCTTGCGGCCGCTTCGGTCCGGCGAGGCTGGGCTCGACCGTCGCGAGATCCAGCTCCAGGGTGTCGGTGTAGAGCGGGTCTGGCGAACTGTCGGTGCGGAACATGCCCTGCTCTTTGCAATAGGCTTCGGTGAGCTTGATCAGATCGGGATCGCGCCCGGTCAGCTCCATGTATTTAAGCGACTCATCGTCCACGGGGAAAAAGCCGATGGTCGCGCCGTACTCCGGCGCCATGTTGCCGATGGTGGCGCGGTCCGCCACGCTCAAGGCGGAGAGACCTGTGCCGTAGAACTCGACGAACTTTTCCACCACGCCTTTCTTGCGCAGCATCTGAACCACGGTAAGCACGAGGTCGGTCGCCGTCGCCCCTTCGGGGAGCTTGCCGTGGAGTTTGAAGCCGATGACTTCCGGGGTCAGCATAATGAGCGGCTGGCCGAGCAGCGCCGCCTCGGCCTCGATGCCGCCGACGCCCCAGCCGACCACGCCCAGGCCGTTTACCATGGGCGTGTGCGAGTCCATACCGACCAAAGTATCGGGATAGGCAAGCGTCTCGCTACCTTCTCCTGCGCGAAACACGACCTGCGCGAGATATTCCAGGTTGACCTGATGGCAGATGCCCGTGTCCGGTGGAACGACGCGGAAATTATCGAACGCCTTCTGTCCCCAGCGGAGAAAAGCGTAGCGTTCAATGTTGCGCTCGAACTCGATTTGGGAATTCTGATGAAATGCCTCCGCCGAGCCGAAGTGGTCTACCTGGACGGAGTGGTCGATGACAAGATCGCATGGCGCAAGGGGATTGATCTTTTTAGGATCGCCGCCCAACCGCTTCATCGCCGACCGCATGGCGGCGAGATCGACTACCGCCGGCACGCCGGTAAGATCTTGCGTGAGCACTCGTGCAGGCATAAAAGCGATCTCTTTTTCCTGTTTGGCTTTGGGCTGCCAGTTGGCCAGCGCCGCGATATCGTCCTTGTTCACATGGTGGCCGTCTTCGCATCGCAGCAAGTTCTCCAGCAATATCTTGAGAGAGATCGGCAGACGATGGAAATCCTTAAAGCCGGCCTTTTCTAGTCTGTCCAACCGGTAAATTTGGTAGCTTTGCCCCCCGATTTTGAGGCTCGAGCGGGTCTTAAAACTGTCCTGTGACCGTTTTGGCATGTTGTTCTCCCCAAGAAAGAAAGAGCTAGGATTTATCCGCCTACGCAGAAGACCGCGGGCGGCCTGCTGCGGCGTAGTAACCTACGGCTACGAGGCTGGACGAGCCCGAGGAGGAATGCGTTGGACGGACCCTCCGTAGCTCGAAGAGCGAAGGAGGGTAAGTTGCTTCGGCGGATTCCGCCAAAGCAATTAACGATACCACGGGCGTAAGCCTGTGGGACTTCATTATTAGCTTAAGCGCTCGAGCTTCTCAAGTCGGGAAAAAAGTCCGGAAAATAGGTAAGAATTCGGTATTATAGAAGAAAGTAGAACAAAAAAAAGAGGGAGGGTGGTTGACAGTGGGCCAGAATTGAGAAAAAATCCCCCCTAGCTTGGGAAAGGAGGCAAGAAAGCATGAAATCTACATTGCAAAAGATGGGATTTAGTATCGGGCTGCTGTTACTCGTGGCTATCGCTATGGTGCTGCAGACTCGGCCGGCAGAGGCGGGTTCTTTTTACGAGGGGAAGACAATTAGGGTGATCGTCCGATCCAATCCGGGCGGAGGATATGACTTTTACGGCAGGCTTATTGCCCGGCATATCTCTAAGTACATACCGGGAAAGCCTAGGACCATTGTGATCAACGTGCCGGGAGGGGGAGGTATCGTTGCGGCAAACTACATGGCCAACCGTGCGAAACGGGATGGTACGGAAATCGCCGTAGTCTCTCGCGAGTTGGCAATCAGCCAGCGACTCGGGCACACCGGGGTCAGATACGATGTGAATAAACTGATCCCAATCGGCAGTACCGCTGCCTCATCGCGGATCTGGGCGGTGCGCTCCAATGTCCCATTCAAAGGCATGAGCGATCTGAAAGGCTATAAGGGTACCGTCAAGTTCTCCGCCACGGGGGCGGGAGCCGGTTCCTTCCAATTGGGTCAGCTGCTGGGGTTCGACGGTTACCCGGTAAAGCCCATTACGGGATATATGGGCACGGCCGAGAGAATATTGGCTGTTGCGCGCGGAGAGGTCGAAGGGACTAGCGGGAGTTTTGAAAGTCTTAGAAAGGCCATTGAAGAAGGAGATCTGAAAGTGATAGCCCGGATGGGTGCCCCCCTCAAAGGGATAAAGGTTCCTGGCATAAGGGAATTCTTGTCACCTAAAGGGCGTGCCTTGGCCGGGTTCATGGCTGCTCCGCTCGCTGCCGGTCGGCCTTTTGTCATCGCTCCTGGTGTTCCC
>JAUXIP010000328.1 GCA_030620935.1 Deltaproteobacteria bacterium
ATTGTAGGTGAGGGGGAAGTCGCCCCTCTGCTGGTCCAGAGTCTGACTCGGCTGGAATATCGGGGCTACGACTCCTGTGGAGTGGCCGTCGTCAGCTCCCAAGGGATCGAAGTGCGCAAAGACGTTGGGCCGGTGGCTGAAGTAGCCTATCGTCAGGGATTGGCCTTGGCTCACGGGGCGGTAGGGATAGCCCATACGCGCTGGGCGACCCATGGTGGGGTAACACGGGAAAACTCCCACCCGCATCTAAGCTGTGACGGCAACTTTGCCGTGGTGCACAACGGGATTCTTTCAAACCATCAAGCCCTCAGAGCCGAGCTTCAAAACCGCGGTCACCGTTTTTTATCCCAGACCGACACTGAGGTCTTTGCCCACCTGTTGGAGGAGATTTTTCGGCCCGGGGTCTCAGTGGAGGAAACCTTCGTTCAGGCCTTGCATCGGCTGGAAGGCAGCTTTGCTCTGGCGATGATTTCTGTTCATGACCCGCAGCGGATCTTCTGCGCTCGTCACAAGAGTCCGCTGATTATCGGGGTAGGTTCTAGAGTGCAGTTTTTAGGCTCAGACGTCAACGCCTTTTTACCTTACACCCGACAGGTGATTTTGCTGGAGGACGGGGAATACGCGGTGCTTCGTCGGGACGGTTGTGAAGTGCACTCCGTGGCAGAGGGCCGGACCATCAGCAAACGGATCATAGAGGTCCGTTGGAATGTGGGGAGTGCGGAAAAAAGCGGTCATGACCACTACATGGGCAAGGAGATTTGGGAGCAGCCTGAGGTGATTAGTCAAGCAATGGAGGTGCCTCAAAAAGAGATCACGATGCTCGCCCGTCGGATGCGGGAAGCCCGAAAAAGCCTGCTCGTGGGGGTAGGGACGACTTATTATGTAGCGCTGTTTGGTCAATACCTGTTGGCTCAATTGGCGGGTGAGTTTGCTCCGGCGATCAGCTCGGACGAGGCGGAGTCGCTGGCGCTGGCGGGCCCAGATACGCTCATGTTGGCGATTTCGCAGTCGGGTGAGACCTTCGACACCTTAGAGGCGCTGCGTCAAGCGCGGGCCGCAGGGGCACGTACCGCAGCCATCGTGAATGTGCCAGGCTCCTCGATGACGCGGGAAGCGGAATTGGTTATCGAGCAAAATTCCGGTCCCGAGATTTGCGTGATCAGCACGAAGGCGGCAATGGCCCAGATGGTGCTTTTGATCCGTCTGGCGATCGAGGTAGATTATTTGAAGCGGCGTGGTTCCGAGGCCAACCATTTGAAATTATTAGAAGAGTTGGCCCATCTGCCCAAGCTGATGGAGATTGTGCTTCGGACCCAACGGGAATCGATCCGCCGGTTGGCGCTCCGTTATCATCAGCAACGCAATTGGTTTTTTCTGGGCAGAGGTCTTTACACGCCAATCGCGTTGGAGTCGGCCTTGAAAATGAAGGAGGTAACGTATCTTCATGCGGAAGGGATGTCGGCAGGTTTTCTTAAGCACGGGACGCTTTCGTTGATCGACGAAGAGACTCCAAGCATCTTTTTCCTTCCTCCCAAGCAGGATAAGGAGCTTTACGAGTTGACTTTGAGCAGTGTGGCAGAAGTACGGGCACGACAAGGCAAGGCCATCGTGTTCAGTTTTGATGAGACGGGCGAAAACTTTGACGAGGAAGTGCGGTTGCCCAAGGCCTCGGTTTGGATTGCACCGCTGGTGCACCTCTTAGCCGGGCAGTTGCTGGCCTATGAGACAGCCGTGCTTCTGGGAAGAAATATCGACCGTCCACGCTCTCTAGCCAAATCTGTGACGGTATCTTAACCCTGACTTGATGTTTTTTCGAACTGTCCGAAACCGCAAATTTTAAACAAATGGCTCTAGCGGGTAATAAGTGCAGGACGTCTATGAGGCCTCAAGCAAAGTCTTTGAACGATTCCTTATGCAACCCGTGTCGTTTCATCTTTCTATAGAGAGTTTTGTTATCCACCTTGGCTTCTCTCGCCGTAGCGGTAACGCTTCCCTTGTGCTTGATCAAGAGTCCCCGCAGGTAATCCCGCTCGCTCTTTAGCAGCCACTGTCGCAGCGAAACACCACTTTCTCCATTTTCTGCAAAGGGAAGATTGGCAACACGCTGAGGGGATGCCGGCAAATCGACTTCCTCTATAACATCTCCCTGACACCCTATAATGGCGCGCTCCAGGATATTTTCCAGCTCTCGAACGTTCCCCGGCCAATGATAGGCAAGCATCTGGTCAAACGCTTTGGGAGCGATTTTTTGAATTTTTTTGTCCCGAGCGGTCGCATGCCGCTGAATGATATGCTCGGCCAAAAGGGGAATATCCTCCAGCCGCTCGCGTAAAGAAGGGATGTGGACAGGGATCACATTGATACGGTAATAGAAATCTTCCCGCAGGGCACCCCGACTCAGGCAAAGGGAAAGTTCGACATTGGTAGCCGCGAGGACTCGCATGTCGATCTTCATCTTCCGATGTCCTCCTAGCCGCTCTACTTCCCGCTCCTGGAGAACTCGTAGCATTTTGACCTGCATGGGAAGAGGAATACTCTCAATTTCGTCGAGAAAAAGCGTCCCGTTATCCGCGAGCTCTATCTTGCCTGGACGACTCTGAACCGCTCCCGTGAAGGCCCCTTTTTCGGCGCCGAACAGCTCGCTTTCCAAAAGCGTATCAGGAAAAGCCCCGCAGTTAATGGCGACAAACTGACCCTCTTTTCGCTTACTGAGATTGTGGATGGCCCGTGCGACCAACTCCTTCCCAGTTCCGGTTTCCCCATTGATCAAGACTCCCGAGTCCGTCTCTGCCACAGCCTTGATCAATTCGAACACCTTCATCATCTTGGGGCTTTTGCTTATAATATTTTCCAGGACATATTCATCCCTGACCTTCTGCCGAAGCTCTCGGACTTCCGCCAGAAGTTTTCTTTTTTCAATCAGCTTCTCGCTGACGAAACGGATGGCTTCCGGTTGAAAGGGCTTGGTAATATAATCGCTGGCTCCTAATTTCATCGCCTCGACTGCGCCCTTAACGTTTCCGAAAGCCGTAATCAGAATCACATCCGTGTCGGGATAATTTTGCCGAATGTGCCGAGTCAGCTCGAAGCCGTTCATCCCCGGCATTTTGACGTCCGAGACCACGATAGCAAACAGCTCTTTGGCAAGCTTCTCTACTGCCTCCTCACCACAAGCAGCCGTGGTCACTTTATAACCCTCTTGCTCGTAAAATTTGCCCAGCTGTTCTCTGAGGCGGTCGTGATCTTCAACAATGAGTATACTGAACATAAAAACAATTTCCTTCAGAGCACCAGACACAGCTTCTCGTCTTCTAGGGTACTTAAAAAACTCACCTATAAAATTGTGTGCCATCATCAAAAGTAAAAGTCAAGGCTGACGAACCTTTGTTGAAACTGTGTGTAGATTCATCTTATTCGGTTTTCTGTAGAACGACGTTCGAGACATTCCGCGAACCATTGTTACCAAAAACATAAATTCGGGTTGCGAAGTTTAGGCTCATTTGGCCCCACCCTCATCTTAAGGAGTTCTTGAATATGACCATGCCTTTCACCGAGGCTACCCTAACGATGCCGATTGCTCAGGCTATTGTCGAGTTTCTCAAAGCCCAAGATATCCGTTATGTATTTGGTAAGGTTGGTGAGGACATCCTCCCTCTTCTGAACCGCCTCGCCAATGC
>JAUXIP010000405.1 GCA_030620935.1 Deltaproteobacteria bacterium
AGCGCACGGACCGTGTTGTGAGTTACCTCTAAGAAAGGTAACCGGCAGCGCTTTTTAAACTGCCTGCCGTAGTCATTTATGCCTAGAGTCGACATGGAGAAGACTGCGATCGGTTTCGGACTCTTATCGGCGATATGGGCCAGGGCCATAAGGTTACTCTCTTTGTCGGGACGGGCATTGCTCTGGGGCAACTCTTCTTGAGTAGCCAACATATCGACTCGCGGATCTGCCAGCAGTTTATTGACACAGTTCAGAAAAGTTTCTTGATTTGTAAGGCCTCCTATATCCAGGGGATTGCCTATTGATGTACCCACGCCCAAAAGATTTGTGAGCTCCGCTTCCGTCCGGGAATGTAACTCGGGAAGCTCTAAGCCGACTTCATAAGCCAGATCAGACACAAGGACTCTAAGCCCTCCGGACAAGGTAGCAAAGGCAGCTTTTTTCCCTGCCGGAAGAGAATTTGTCCTTAAAAAAAGCTCCGCCGTATTGAGCAGTTCATCAAGGTCTCCGACTCTAATAATCCCGTTTTGAATACAGACGGCCTCAAAGACCTGATCGCTCCCGGCCAAGGCCCCGGTATGGGCCAATGCGGCATCGATCCCCTTTGGAGATCGGCCCACCTTCAAGATCAGAATTGGTTTAGCCTTGGCCTGAGCCTCCCTGGCAACGGAAATAAATTTTTCGGCTTCCTTGACGCCTTCCACAATCGCTGACAGTACCTTTGTCTCTTTATCCTGGAGAAAGTGATGGAGATAGTCTGAAAGGTCCGCCTCAATTTCATTGCCACTGCTCACAAAGTAACTGAGCCCCATTCCGCGACTGAAGATGGCCCGGGTCAGGGCTCCCAGCAGTCCACCGCTTTGAGAAACGACTGCCAGGCCTCCCTTTTGAAGATCGACCAGACGTTGATCAGGGAAAATTGCGGCTCTCGATCTCGTGGAGACCAAGCCCATACAGTTAGGGCCGCATATTCGAATATTCTTTTCACGAGCGTACCGCTCAAGGAATTCTTTCCGCTTTAAGCCTTCTTCATCGTTTCCCTCCCCGAAGCCACCGCTTAGGACCAGGGCAGTCCGAAATTTTGGCTGCTTGCTCTGCTGTATGAGGTCGATAACTCGTGGGGCCGAGACGATGAAGACTGCGTTATCCACCACCTCTGGGAGTGCATCCAGAGTGGCATAACATTTCTGCCCCCATAGGCTTTCATAGCGAGGGTTGACCGGATAAATCCTGCCCGGAAAATTAAAACGGAGCAGGTTCGCCCGAATGCGGGCCGGCCAGCTGCTTTCCTTGGGGGAGGCACCTACAATAGCTATCGATTGTGGGTCTAAAAGTGGGGAAAGGTCCTTAAAATCCGCCATTGAATCTCCTGGTCATGAACCCGCAATTCTCACCAGTCCACGGATGCGGGGGGTTTCCAAAGGGGAGAAGCGGCAGATCTTCCCCTATAGATCGTCTCTTGGGCCGAACACGGGGAGTCAAACCCCGTGTTCGATATAACTTAATTTTGATCTGCAGATTTCTGTGCCGGGATATTTTTTTAAGCCGAAAGGGATACTTTGACGCCCAAACCGGGGGCGTCAGGAATTCGGATTTCGCCGTTACGAACTTCCAGGCCGGATACCGGATCTCCCGTCACTCTCTCGAACTCTCCTACTTCACAGGGCAAGTGAGTCGACAGGGAAGCCGCGATCACCTGGAGCGCGGCCGCGTCATTGATCGCGCTCCCTCCCACGTTACTTATGATACAGGGGATTCCGGCGGCCTCGCATAAGTCGGCGATGCGCTTGGCCGGCAGGATTCCCCCTACCTTTTGGGGACTGGTATTGATCACGGAAGCCGCTCCCAAACGAATAACCCGAAGCGCATCCGACAGAGATCTGACAGTTTGGTCCGCCTCGATCGGGATAGGCGAGTTGCTCGTCACATGAACCATCCCTTCCCAATCGTCACCGGGAAGCGGCTGCTCGAAAGTCGCTACGTCAAACTCCTCAAGGCGCCTCGCAACGCGTAGCGCCTCTTGAACCGTATAGGACTGATTGGCATCCACCTTAACAAAGACCTTTTCCCCCACGGCCTCTCGAACTCGGCGCACCCGTTCCACATCCTCCTTCCATCCCGTGCCGATCTTGAGCTTTAATGCTTTGATCCCTCCCTGAACATACGCTAGCGCCTCCTCCGCCATTTCCTCCGGCCCTCTGAGCCCTACCATCTTCGTCACGGTGACGGTCCGACGAACTGCGCCGCCGAGAAGCTCATAGATGGGGAGACGATTGACCTTCCCACGCAAATCCTGTAGCGCCATTTCAATTGCGGCTTTGACTCTTCGGTTGCCCGCAACCTTTTTATCCATCCATCGGAGTATGAGTTGAATTTCGCCAGGGTCTTTTCCAGTGATACCCGAACCAAAGACCTCACCGATCATAGCCTGGGCAGTAGAGATACTCTCACCTGTCCGGGTGAATAGATCTGCGTAACCATAGCCCCGATCTCCCTCGTCGGTCATGACCTCTACCAAAAGGCCGGTGGCTACAGAAAAGTAGTTGGTAGCGGTCTTCATTGGAATGACGTAGGGCAAACGGAGGGGATGGGTATGGATTTGTGTAACCTTCATCGGTCAATCGTAGTAGAGTTCTGTTGTATTCCCGCAGATTCCTTTTTTAACATTAGCCCGCAATTCTCACCAGCCCACGGCTGCGGGCGAGCATTTACCCCACTCCGC
>JAUXIP010000155.1 GCA_030620935.1 Deltaproteobacteria bacterium
AAATCTCTGCATTGATCCCGTAGAGCCCACGGATGAAGTCTTAGAGGAGATCGCCCGGCAGGGTGTGAGCCGAATATTGCTGACCAACCGGAATCACTCGCGAGCCGCAAACCAAGTACGAGCTCGGACTGGGGCGCGCACTGCCATCCATACGGCTGATGCTTCACATGCGCGCAGCCAGGGGACTGAGTTGGACGATGAAATTAGGATTGGGGAAGAGATAGGGCCGTTTGTCGTTGTGGGTGTGGCTGGAAAGTCTCCCGGTGAAGTTGCGCTCCACTGGCCGGAGCGGAAAATCCTGATCGTCGGGGACGCTGTGGTCGGAGATCCGCCTGGAAAGTGCAAGCTCCTGGCGGAGAAAGTGATGGACGATCCTCCGCTCTTGCGAGCGAGCGTGCGCGGACTCTTGTCGTTGGACTTCGACACGCTTCTACCGGGTGATGGGGAGGCGATTCTCAGCGGCGCCAAAGCTCGGCTCCAAGCGTTGGTGGATACTTTTCCTGATTGAATGCACGGTTCAAGGGTTCAAATCGTTCAAAAGTATTTTCTGACGGATTGAACGACTTGAACTATTTAGAACGATTTGAACGATATTTCGGCCCGCAGCCCACCCCACATTGACATTCCTGAGGATTTCGAATATTTTCAGAAAAACTAGATTTTACAGGTGGTTAACATTATGGAAGAGCTCAGTGGCTGGCAAAACTTTCTAGCGATTCTCACTAAACCGGATAATATCCCTATCGTCGGGCTGCTTATTCTGGTCCTCTTTTTCACCTGGATCGGTCTCAGACAGGCCTTCAAAAACGACAGGCTCATCGAGGAGGGAAAAAAGGACGAGATTCCGGAAGAAATGTGGAAATAGATGTTGGGATCCTGGGGGATCTTGCTAGCAGGGATCTTAGGGATATCTGTTTCTCTGGCATACGGACAAAGCGGTTCGTCTCTTACGCAAGAGACTCTGTGGAAGCAGGGAAGGAAATATTTGGCCGAAGGCAAGGCTGCAGAGGCCAAAAGCATTTTCGAAGATCTCCTTAAAAAGTATCCTAAGGAGCCGGACCTCCATCTCTTTTCGGGAATTG
This sequence comes from Deltaproteobacteria bacterium, assembly GCA_030620935.1. The sequence goes on from JAUXIP010000155.1 coordinate 1,083, forward strand.
CTTCGCTCAGGCTGCAGGATACCGACACGGCTGAAATTCATATTAACAAGGTTCTTGTACTGGCGCCGGATCACGTAGAGGCGAGGACTTTGCTCGGGTGGCTCAAGATGGAGGTACACAAAGATTACCCTGCGGCTATCAAGGAATATGTCAGGATCATTGAGTTGAAGCCCGACGCTGCCGAGGCCTTCAATAACTTGGGCGTTGCTTATAAAAAGAACGGTGATCTGGAAAAGGCCGTAGAGAGTTTCAACCGGGCGCTGGAGCTGCGCCAGGATTACAGCGAAGCCTGGAGCAATCGGGGGTGGAGCTATGCCGAGCAGGGCAGATGGAGCGAGGCCCGAAAAGATTTCGAGCGGGTATTGGAACTCAACCCGGATGACCAGGGGGCCTTATACGGTCTCTCCAGAGTGCTGAGGGAACAGCGCGATTATGCAGGGGCACAAAAGGCATTGGAAAGCCTTATTGCCCGGTCTCCCAACTTTGTTTATTGGTTGGAGTGGGGCCAGATCCAGCTTGTGCGGTATTATTGGGTAGGGATTTTGATAGCGGTGGCGCTTCTTCTGCGGTCCCGTTATAGAAAAACAAGGAGAGAGTCAAATGGCGGGTGAAGCGACAAAAAAACGTAAAGGGACGGCGCTCGTGGCCGTGATGGATGAGAACTGTTCAAGTTGTGCCGGATCACCCCTGTGCGAGCTCCATTGCCCGGTAGAGAATTGCATCAACCTGCTTTACGAAGAATTTCCCCAAGGGGGATTAAAGCCCTATCGGGTGTGGGTGGACAATGACAAGTGCATCGGTTGCCAATTGTGCTACAGCGACGATCTCACCAAGATTCATCAGCACAAGGAAACGGGCGAGATGTACTACGAGTACGCGGGCCGGTTCTATGACAGCTCCAAAAAGCCGATCGCTCCGGATGCGATGCCGAAAAAATTCCAACTTCAGCTCATAGGGACGGAATCGGAGGACCGGCTCGACAAAAAGATATGTCCGTGGGACGCTATTAAGATGTACGAGTTTGACGAGGGGGTGGCAGTTTCGGAGTATTTCTACAATCCCAAAAAAATAAAAACAGTGGATGGCCTTTATGTGATCGATAACGAGGAGAAAGAAAAGTTGGAGGAGAAACAGACGGAATTGTACGGGTGTTAATTTTGGAACGAGATCAAGTTATATCGAACACGGGATTTGAATCCCCGTGTTCGACGAAAGGGGAGAGCTGCCGCTTCTCCCCTTTGAAAACCCCATCGGCTTTGTGCCCGCCTCAAGAGGCGGGGTGTACATTAAATCAAAGATGAAGAAAGTCGAGCTTACAGAGACAGTCCTGCGTGACGCGCACCAGTCCTTGCTGGCCACGCGCATGCGCACCGAGGACATGCTGCCGATAGCCGAGAAGATGGATCAGGCTGGTTATTGGTCGCTGGAGGTGTGGGGTGGAGCGACCTTCGATGCCTCCCTCCGCTATCTAAAGGAGTGTCCTTGGGAGCGACTGCATAAGCTGCGCCAAGCCATGCCTAAGACGCGTTTTCAGATGCTCCTGCGCGGCCAGAACCTGGTCGGGTACCACAACTACCCGGACGACATGGTGGAGAAATTCGTCGAGCTGGCGGCGAAAGGAGGCATCGATGTCTTTAGGATCTTCGATGCCATGAACGATGTCCGTAATATGAAGGCAGCGATAGAAGCGGCGCTCAAGACCGGCAAGACCGTCGAGGGGACCATCTGTTATACCATCAGCCCGGTTCATTCGATTGACTACTTCCTTCGCTTGGGCGAGCGTTTGGCCGAGATGGGCGTTCAGGTCATCTGTCTGAAGGATATGGGAGGGTTGTTGGCGCCATATACAACTTATGAGCTTGTCAAAGGGCTCAAGTCGCGCCTCTCTCTTCCAGTGCACCTCCACTCACACTGCACGACCGGGATGGCGCCCATGAGTTATATGATGGCTGTCGAGGCGGGCGCCGACATCTTGGACACGGCCATTTCGCCCTTCTCTCAAGGGACGTCCCAGCCTGCCACGGAGGCTATGGTGGCCGCTTTACAAAGTACCCCCTATGACACCGGCTTGGACCTCAAACTCTTGGAGGAGATTGCAGAATATTTTTACGGCGTCCGGCGCAAATATGCCGAATTCGAAAGTCCGGTGAATAACCGGGTGAAGACGGATGTCCTGACCTCTCAGATTCCCGGAGGGATGCTCTCCAATCTGGTGGCCCAATTGCGCCAGCAAAAGGCTGAACACAGGCTGGAGGCCGTATTGGCCGAGATGCCGGCGGTAAGAAAGGATCTCGGTTATCCTCCCTTGGTAACTCCGACCAGTCAGATATGCGGCTCGCAAGCTGCCCTGAATGTCATGACCGGCAAGCGCTATTCGGTAGTGGCGGTGGAGACAAAAAATTATGTCATGGGACTTTACGGTACGCCGCCGGGGCAAATCAGCGAAGAAATGAAGGAGAAAGTGCTGGGAAAAAAGCAACCGATCGACTGTCGCCCGGCGGATTTGCTGCAACCGAGATTGGAACAGGCCAAGAAAGAAATTGGAACTCTGGCCGCTAATGAAGAGGATATGCTTTCCTACGCCCTCTTTCCTGAGATTGCCAAAGAATATTTCCTCTGGCGCGAATCGCAGAAAAGCGCCTCAGCATCCCCCGTTTAAATTTCAGATTACCTTATTGAGAGGGTACTCGATGATCCCGACGGCTCCGTTTTGAATGAGCTTGGGAATCAAGTCGCGCACGACATCCTCGGTGATGACGCTCTCAATAGAAAACCACTTCACCCCGTGAAGCGCCGCTGCCGGGTAAAGAGTGGCGATGGTAGGAGCCGTGATGCTGGGAATGAGATTAACGATTTTGTCCAGGTCGGCCTCGGTCACATTCATCTTAATTCCAACCTTGTTTTCGGCCGAGAGCGCGCCTTGGAGGAGAAGCCGAATCTGCTCGAGTTTTTCCCGTTTCCAGGCATCCTCCCATGACTTTTTGTTTGCGATAAGCTGTGGGCTGGATTCTAACAGGTCGGCTACGATCCTGAGCCCGTGAGCGCGGATGGTGCCTCCGGTCTCGGTCACCTCGACAATCGCATCAACCAATCCCTCGGCTGCCTTGGCCTCGGTCGCTCCCCAGGAAAACTCGACTTGTACCGGAATCTTTCGCTCGGCAAAATAGTGACTCGTGAAGTTGACCATTTCCGTGGCAATTTTTTTGCCTTTTAGATCTTCGATCTTTTTAACAGGAGAATCCTGGGGCACGGCCAGAACCCACCGCACAGGTCTGAAGCTCACCTTGGAGTAGACCAATTCGGCGACTACATGGACGTCCGAGTCGTTTTCTTGCGGCCAATCCTTTCCGGTGATCCCTGCGTCCAAGGATCCAGACTCGACGTACCGTGACATCTCCTGGGCACGGACGATGCTGCAGCGCAACGTTTTGTCGTCGACAGTAGGAAAATAACTCCGGTCCATCCCCGAGATCTTCCAGCCGGATTTTCTAAAAAGTTCAGTGGTGGCCCCCTGAAGACTCCCTTTGGGCAGGCCAAGTTTTAACTGCCTCACTTTTTATAAACCTCCTCCGGCTTGAAGATCCTCTCTTCCGTGATGGTCCAATCTTCCTTGTCCCTTTTGCGAAAAAAACAGCTCCGATAACCCATGTGACAAGCTCCGCCACCAAGCTGCTTCACTCTAAGAAGCAAGGTATCGTTGTCGCAGTCGATAAAAGCCTCCGCGACCTCCTGGTAATGGCCGGACTCCTCCCCCTTGAGCCACAGTGCCCGTCGTGAGCGGCTGTAATAGTGAGCCTTTCCGGTCTCTTGAGTTTTTTCCCAGGCCTCTTGGTTCATGTAAGCCATCATTAGGACCTCATGAGATTGGTAATCCTGGACAATAACCGGAACCAGCCCATTCCCCTTGGCAAAGTCGATGTCCTGCATCATTGTGATTTCCTTGAAGATTAATCAGTTAACATACCTGCCATGGGGATTCAATGAGGAGGGGCTTGCCCGGATATTTTTCTGGTAGTAGGGGGGATTTATTTACGTTTCATTTTCTTCGGGCTCCTCCCCGTTTGACGGAATCCTCAAGATTTCAGCGATTTGTCTCTCGAGCCTACGTGATTTCCGTTGCCCCTTGAGAAGACGGGTGATGGTTGAAGGATTCACGCCGAGTTTTTCCGCCAAGGCCCTTTGGGTATAAATTCCTTGCTGGAGCATGCGGATCTTGATTTTAACCCAGTGCATTGATAGTATGGGCAACAAAATTGCCCTGGTTGAACGGCTATTCATTAAATTGAATATTCTACATTGAATGGGTTGTCAAGGTCGTATTCGCTAACGAATGAGTAAACAATTTTCCGCCCGTCTGGGCAAGGCCATCGGAGCCCTGGGGATAAACCCTACCAACTTCGCCTATAAGGCAGGGGTGCCCCAAGGGACCATCTCTAAGTGTCTCCACGGCCATGTTCCTACCGCCAAGCTTCTGTTGCGTATTTCCAAGACGGCGGGAAAGAGTGTGGATTGGCTGCTTACGGGAAGAGAGCGAGTAAGGACAGGGGAGGGATACGTAGCAGAGCGGGCGGTGCCTTACGGCCGCCGCAAAGCGGCTCGGCCCGCAAAGGCTAGGGCCAACGAGGATGTCTGGGTAGCC
>JAUXIP010000372.1 GCA_030620935.1 Deltaproteobacteria bacterium
AAAAGTGAAGAGAAAAGTCCTCCTGGTTGAAGATTCCAAAACCTCGGTTTTCATCATGCAGAAAGAAATGGACCTGCTGGGTTACGAGTGCATTGTTGCGGGGGACGGCAAAGAGGCTGTCAAAAAGGCCAAGGATGAGCGACCTGATCTGATTCTAATGGATATGACCTTGCCCAAGATGGACGGACTTCAGGCTACTCAAGAGATCCGCAAAATTCCGGTTGCGCAAGCCGTTCCCATCATAGCCCTAACGGCACGTGCGATGCCCGGGGACCGGGAAAAATGCCTGGAGGCCGGGTGTGACGAGTATTTGGTCAAGCCCGTCAGCCACAGGCAGTTGGCTCCTCTCGTTGACAAGCTGATAGAAATGAAGAAGGCGCCTGCCTAGCCGACGACGAAAAACCCCTAAGTTGACACCCTAGGGGCGATTTGCCAATATAAATTCGTTTATGGCCAATCGTTCCGAAACTCCCACTCACCACTACGACGAGAAGCTCCAGCAGATTCTCAAGGCTTCTGCCAAGATCTTCGCCGAAAAAGGCTTTCACCGGACATCGATTCGTGAGATCGCGCGGACAACGAATATGAGCCTCGCCGGCTTATACTACTACTTCCGCACCAAGGAGGAACTGCTGTACTTGATTCAAGAGCGTTGTTTCCTGACCCTGCTACACAGGTGGGAGAAGGTGATGAAGCCTGGGTCTGATGTGCGGTATCGCATCCGCACCTTTGCGGAAAATCACTTGAGTTTCTTCTTCCATACCATGCACGAGATGAAGGTCATGGCCCGTGAAGATGAGTCGCTCACCGGTCACTACCAGGAAAAGATCTTGGTTTTAAAGCGGCGCTACGTCAATGTCCTGATGGAGTTGGTCAGAGAACTGCAAGTTAAAAAAGGGGGGGATAAGCTGAATCCTCGAGGGGCTACCTTTGCGCTCTTTGGGATGATGAACTGGATCTATACGTGGTATCGGCCGAAGCGGGACCTTCAACTACCGGAATTGATCGAGCAGATGCTAAGGATCTATTTCTTCGGTATCCTCAACGGAGACAAGATCCAGGAGCCCTGGTTTATCTCGTCTTCGTCCACGAAGGGCAAAGAGACCTTTTCTCTCTGGCAGGATCTCACCAGCGAGAATGCTACGAAGTAAGCCTCTCTCGCCTAGCTTTCCTTGCCTTCAATCTAGCTTCTAAGCAGGGTCAAATTTTCCTTGTCCTCTTTTAAATCCGGTCCCTTGGGAGTTTCCAGGCACATGGGAAGACCCCAGAAGCGCCGATCGTTCATGAGCAACCGAAAGGCCTCCACGCCGATGTATCCCTTGCCGATATGTTCGTGGCGGTCCACTCTGGAATGAAACTCTTTTTTTGAGTCGTTAAGATGAAAGGCGGCGATCCGCTCCAGGCCGATAGTTTCATCGAATTCACCGAAGGTCCGCTCATAGCCTTCTTTCGTCCGTAGATCATAGCCGGCGGCGAAGGCATGCTCGGTATCAAAGCAAACCTTGAGACGGTCGCCCTCTCCGGTCGCGTCGATCATCTTGCGGATCTGTTCAAAGCGGTAGCCTAAATTGCTTCCCTGTCCCGCGGTGATCTCCAATGCCACCCTGACCTTATACCCCTTGCAGGCGGCGTGGATGTCGTCCAAAGAGCGGGCGATGGTCTTGATCCCTCCCTCCTCACCCACTCCCATGTGTGCGCCGGGGTGTGCGATGAGATAGGGAATCTTTAGCGTTTCGCAGCGCTCCATTTCGTCGATGAAACCGCGTACGGATCTCTTTCTCAGCCCCGCATCCGGCGACCCTAAGTTGAGCAGGTAGGAGTCGTGGGCCACGACAGTCATGATGCCCGCCTCTTTTTGATTGCGGGAAAAATTTTCTATTTCTTCCTTCGTGTACGGATGCGCAGCCCACTGTCGGGATGACTTGGTAAAGATCTGAATTACGTCACAGTCTACCTTTTTTCCGTCGAGCAGGGCCTTGTCCACTCCGCCGGCGATGGACATGTGGGCACCGAGCAAAGGACCGCAGGTTTTTTGTTTAGGTTTCATCATGTTTAAACGGATTGAACGAATGAAACGGTTTGAACTTTTTGAACGTTAGTGACCGGTTCAAACCCTTCAAGCAGTTCAAAATGTTCAAGTTGGCTCATTCTGAAAAGTTTCGTTTCTCTACGATCGGCAGCGAAATGCTGCCGGAGCTTAAAAGCCGGTCGTGGAACAGGCGAAGGTCAAACTCAGCCCCTAATCTCTCTTGTTCCTGTTTGCGCAATCGGTTGATGATGGACCAACCCAAAGCATAACCCATAGGCGTCGAGGGGGATTGGCTGTACCAGTTTAGGTCGGCCTTAGCCTGGGCGCGGGGAAAGTGCAGCTCGCGCACCATGAGGTCCGCGGCTTCGTCATAGGACATTCTTCCTGATTGAGTCTTCACGTCGATGATGATCCTGAGCGCCCGCCAGACCCGGTCTTTGAGCATGACAAAGCGGTGTTCCTTGCTCTTGAGAAATCCCCGCTCCTGCATGAGCTGCTCGCAGTAAAGGGCCCAACCTTCGTAGAAGACCGAAGACTCATTCATCAGCCGCGGCAGAGTCGAGGCCTCTGGTTTCGAATTGGCAACCGTGAACTGGAGATGGTGACCAGGGTAGCTCTCGTGCACCGAAGTGTTTTCCAGGCCGGTCCAGTTATGTTCTCTCAGGAGATCGTCGTCCGTTACCGGAGTGACGTAGTAGTAGCCGGTCTGCTCAGGGTCCTTGGGAGAAGGGGAGAGGTAGGCGGCGAAAGGGATCTGATGGCGCTGGAATACGGGTGTGGGCACCACGCGGAGTTCTTCGCGGGGCGGGAAGGATACGAGATGCTGTTCGGCGACAAAGTCACGGGCCTTCTCCATCGCCTTTTGGTAAGCCGAGAGAATCTCACCGCTGGAGGGATGATTCCCCTGGATCTTCATCGCAACTTCTTGAATACTCTTTCCCGGCGATATCTGCTCCGCCAGTTCCGCCAGTTCCTTTTTAGTCTTCTCAAACCGGCTTTCTCCGAGAGCCAACAGGCCTTGGGCGTCGTGATTCCAAAAGTGGCGCTTTTTGAGTAGCAGGTGGTAATGTTCCTCGCCGACGGCATAAACTCCGTGGCTTCGAG
>JAUXIP010000097.1 GCA_030620935.1 Deltaproteobacteria bacterium
CAGTATCTCACCGAGGCGTCGCGCTGGGTGCCGGCAGCCGCGGTGTCGATAATAATCTGACGCAACCGTTCCGGCGGAAAAGGCAGAGGGATCCGCGCCATTTCGGCCGAGCGCACCAACCGCCCCAAATGCTGATCCAGCTGATATAGCATGCCGTTGGCCAGGATAGCCGTGTCGAACACCGCATGGCCTCTATGGACCATATGATCATCGAGCGGCACGACCATCAGCGCAGGATCGGTGACGATACCGTCGAAAATACTGGAATACATGGCGTGGAAATGAACCGCTCTGGGATGGATCGCCTCGTGCAAACGGGCGACGGCTTCATCGAGAGCCAGAACTGAGGTTTGTCCGACCTTGCGCATAGGATTCTATTTAGCCCTCACGGAAAGAGACTTTTCCCTTTCGCGTATTGAGAAGTTTCCGGGAAGCTTTTCTGGCGCTTGGCAATACGGAGAGAAATGGTCGGGGCGACTGGATTTGAACCAGCGACTTCACGGTCCCGAACCGTGCGCTCTACCAAGCTGAGCCACGCCCCGACCCAGTCATCTTACAATGGCAAGGAAGATAAGGCAAAAGTAAAAAGGAAAAAGTTTAAATTTCTCTTTACCCCGCTTTTTACTTGTGCCTTTTGCCTTTTTACCTTTTACTTTTCTCCACCGCCTGGCGCATCTCACGTATGGTCTGTGCGTAGTCGGGGGTCTTAAAAACACCTGAGCCCGACACGATGACCTCCGCACCCGCCTGTACCACGCGGTTGATGTTGTCGGTCTTGATCCCTCCGTCGGCCTCAATCAGGATCGGTAGGTTTTTCTGAGTGATCAAATTTCTCGCCTTCTCAATCTTGGGCAGCACATCTTCAATGAACGCTTGCCCTCCGAAGCCGGGGAACACGGTCATCATAAGAAGCATATCGATTTCTGTCATACAACCTTCAACCTTTTCCAAAGGAACATCCGGGTTCACGGCGATGGAGGGCTTAGCCCCTAGCTCACGTATTTTGGCTAGGCTTGACTTGGGATCTTTGCAGGTGTCCGGGTGAATGGAGATCCAGTCCGCGCCCGCCTTGATAAACTCAGGAGCGTATTTGTCCGGATCGGTGATCATCAGATGGACATCCAAAGGCACACGAGTCACTTTGCGGATCCATTCGACCACTACGGGACCAATGGTGATGTTGGGGACAAAGTGGCCGTCCATGACGTCCACATGCAGCCAGTCGGCTCCTGCCGATTCTACGGCCTGGATCTCATCCCGTAGCCGGCTGAAATCGGCTGAAAGTATCGACGGCGCAATCGTGATGCGATTCATCTAAGTAGCCTTGGCAACCTTTCCCAGCCTCGCAGCGAAAAACCCGTCGGTATTGTGCTTGTGGGGCAGGGCCAAGAGGTAATGGCCGCAAGCCAGATCCCGAGCTGCCCGGGGAAGGTATGCTCCGGCATCTTCCAAAACAAAATCTTCGTGACGACTCAAAAAATCCCCCACTACCTCTTCATTCTCCTCTGGGGCGAGGGTGCATGTGGCATAGACCAGGACTCCCCCTGGTTTGAGATAAGAGGAAACCCGACTCAATATGTTTTTCTGCAGTTTGCTCAGGCGTTCGATATCTCGCTCGCTCTTTTGCCACTTCGCTTCAGGGTGAGAACGTAATGTTCCAAGAGCGCTGCAAGGCGCGTCGACCAAGATACGATCGTAAGGCGAAGCCGTCGGTCCAACCAGCCCCTGAGCTACATCCACGCAAACATGGCGTACGGACGTAAGACTTAACCTTTGCACATTTTGCCTGAGCTTCTCAAGCCCCCTAGTGGAAACATCGGTAGCTACAATCTCTCCCTCGTCCTCAAACAGCTCCGCGAGATGAGTGGTTTTGCCGCCCGGCGCAGAGCAGGCATCGAGGATACGCTCACCGGGTTGGGGATCGAGCAGGTAGCCGACGAGTTGTGAGGCCTCTCCCTGAACCTGAAAAAGCCCTTCCTGAAATCCGGGGAGTTGATTCACGGCGGAGGTTGATTTTACCCGTATCCCTTGAGGCGACCAAACGGTAGGATCGGCATCGAACCCCATCCCCCGCAATTTCTCGATCAAGGCCGCCCTGTCTCCCTTCAAACGATTCACGCGCAGCACAAGAGGAGACTCATCGTTGTCGGCCTTCAAAAGAGCTTCGGTCTCCGCTTTCCCAAAATAGTCTAGCCACTTCTTAACTAGCCATTCAGGATGCGACCAGAAAACGGAAAGATAGCTCACCGGATCCTCTTGCGGGTTCGGATAGTAGTCTTCATCTTTTTCTCTGAGGATCTTGCGAATCACGCTGTTGACCAACCCTCCCGCTTTCTCCCCTCCATACCTCTTGGCTAGTTCCACGCCTTCATTGACCGCCGCATAATCGGGCACTTTGTCGAGAAAGAGAGTCTGATAAAGGGTCAAACGCAGAACGCTTCTTAGGTAGGGATTCATGCCGGCCAGCGGACGATGCAGGGCCCGGCCGAGATGCCAATCGATCCTCCCCTGCCAGCGAAGAGTGCCGTATACGATTTGGGTAAGCAAGGCGCGGTCGCGGATTTTAAGAGCAGATTCTTTCAATAATTCGTCGAGAAGAATATCGGCATAGGCGTTGCGCCTTTCTACCTTAACAAGGATTTCGGCCGCCGACTCCCGACAACCTTCTTGTTCATCAGGATCCGAGACGTGCGCCTTTCTCAATTCTACCCCCCTTGAGGAATTCAGCTGCCGCCAGTTTTTTCCTGTTTTCTGCTTGGACCTCTTCCAGGTTGAGAATCCCTTGACCGGTAGCAACCCAAAGCGCCGTCTTGTCCGCCCTGACCACTTCTCCCGGAACACCTTTTTCTTCGGCCGCGGCTATGGCTGCGCGGTAAATCTTCAGCAGTTTTCCCTGGAGATGAGTGTAGGCCGAGGGCCAGGGGTTAAAAGCGCGCACTCGACGCTCAATGATTTCCGCCGGCTGGGTCCAGTCGATCTGACCATCCTCTTTTTTCAGGATGGGCGCATAAGTTGCCTCTTCATCTTTTTGGGGTTTGGGGATCAGGGAACCATCCTTGAGCCTGCGAATAGTTTCCAACAGCAGTTCTACCCCGACGGGAATCAGCTTGGCCTGCAGAGAGGCCGTTGTTTCGCCCGTGCCGACGGCAATTTCGTCCTGCAAAAAGATGGGTCCTGCGTCCATTTTCTCCACGAGCTTCATCGTCGTGATGCCGCTTTTTTCCTCGCCGTTAAGGATAGTCCAGGCAACCGGAGCGGCGCCTCGATATTTGGGCAAAAGGGAGTAATGGACGTTAAGACAACCTTGAGGCGGAAGCTCAAGTATCGAGCGCGGCAAAATACGGCCATAGGCGACCACGACGATAAGTTGCGGTCCCCAGCCGTTCAAAGTGTCCAGGACATCGGGGGCCCGAACTTTTTCAGGAGTGATAACGGGGATGTGGTGTTTCTCCGCTACTCTTCGAACCGGTGAAGATATCTTTTTCTGCCCCCTGCCGGCGGGCCGATCCGGCTGTGTAACCACCCCGACCACAGGATCGGGACCTTTTAAGAGGCTTTCGAGAGAGACGGCGGCAGCCTCGGGGGTTCCCATAAAGACGATGGGCCACGAAATCGACATCAGTTACTTCCAAGCGAATGACGGGAGAGTAAGATTATATCATGAGCCGGGGACTTTGCGGCTGAGGTTTGCCGGTGCGCAGCATCTTCTTAAGTCGCCGGGTGTAGAGATCGCGCTTTAACCGACTGATGCGATCAATAAAGAGCTTTCCGTCGAGGTGATCAATCTCATGCTGTAAAGCGACGGCGAGGAGATCCTCAGCCTCGATCCTCAATTCCTCTTCTTTCACATTCAGACCGACGATCTCGACTCGAACAGCCCTTTTGACTTCGGCGGTAAAGTCGACGACGCTTAGACATCCCTCCTCCCAAGTCATCTCTCCCTCGGCATGACGGATCTCAGGGTTGATCAGCTGGATGAGGTTTTTCCTTGGATTTTCGTAATCGATATCCACCACGATAATGCGCTGCGACACACCCACCTGCGGGGCCGCCAATCCTATCCCCGGCGCGGCGTACATGGTCTCCGTCAAGTCCTGGACGAAACGGACCGTATCTCCGCTGATGGTTTCGACCGGAGCGGAGCTTTTCTTCAAAATAGCGTCAGGATATTTAAGAACGTCCAGAACAGCCATAAGCTCACAATAGCTATCAGCACTTAGCTTTCAGCCCGGAGATTCTAGCTGATCGCCGAATGCTTGTTTCCCACGTATCAGAAAATCTCATAACATATTATACGGATCGACAATAATGTAAACACGGGTGGTGCGGGAAGGAGGAAGAATCTGCCGGGCTTTCTCGGCAAATTCTAAAAGAGGCGATCTTTTGCTCCCCTTTAGAAGAATTTGCCAGCGATAGCGGCCGCGCAGTTTTTCAATCGGCGCCGGGGCCGGGCCTAGCACCTCCACCTGCTCCAGGATACGACCAGCCTTTTTCTGCCGCTCTCGCAGCCCATCCCCTAATAGCTTGGCCTTTGTCTTAACTTCTTCCGCCCTTGGACCTTCTACGCGGAGGTGAACTAAGCGGCTCATCGGCGGATAATTTAACGCTCGACGGAACTCTATCTCCGAGGCAAAAAATCCCTTGTAATCATGGGTGATGACATGCTGAAAAGCATAATGGTCCGGCGTGTAGGTCTGAATAATCACCCTGCCCGGCTCCCTGCCCCTCCCGGCCCTACCCGCCACCTGACTGAGAAGCTGGAAAGTCTTTTCCACGGCCCGGAAATCGGGCAGGTTCAAAGAAAGGTCCGCAAGGATGACACCCACGAGCGTCACTGCCGAGACGTCATGCCCCTTCGTGATCATTTGCGTCCCTACCAGAATGTCGATCTCTCCTTTTTCCCAGCGCCGAATCAACCTTTCTTGGGAACCTCTTCGGGAGGTGGTGTCCCGGTCCATCCGGGCAATTCGAGCGCGAGGAATGAGCCGGGAGAGCTCTTGCTCTACCTGCTCGGTCCCAAAACCGATTCCTGAGAGGGTCGGATTGCTGCATTCGGGACAAAGGTCATGGGCCGGTTTACGGAAACCGCAGTGATGACAAAAAACGTTCTGCTCGCTTAGGTGAAAGGTCATGGCCACGCTGCACTGGGCGCAGCGCAGCACAAAGCCACATAGACGACATTGGAGAAAGTTGGCAAAGCCCCGTCGGTTGAGAAAAATTAGACTCTGCTGACCTTGAGCAAAATTTTCCTGGAGCGCTTCCTCTAAGGGGGGCGACAAAAGAGTCGGGGACTTAGATTTAATGTCTCGACGCGGCTGCAACCTTAGATCGACAGTCTTGACATCGGGCAAAGGTCTCCGCTCTACTCTCTCGCTCAATTCCAGCAAGCGATAGCGCCCCTGGCGACAGTTCTCGAAGCTTTCGATGGCCGGGGTCGCAGACCCCAAAAGCACGGGGCACCCGCCCAGCTTACCCCGCACCACTGCCAAGTCCCTTGCATGATAGCGAAATCCCTCTTCCTGCTTGTAAGACGGATCATGCTCTTCATCGACGACGATGAGGCCTAAATCCGGTAGCGGCGCGAAGATAGCGGAACGGGCCCCGACCACGACATCCGCACCGCCGCCGGCGATGCGCCACCATTGAGCCCAACGTTCTGAAGAGGTAAGGCCACTGTGAAGGACTCCTACCTTGTCAGGGAAACGTTCCCGCAAGCGATCCAGGAGCTGGTGTGTGAGAGATATTTCGGGCACCAGGATTAAACTGCGTTTCCGGGCTCTCCGTGCCTCTTCCATGGCTCGAAGATAGACCTCAGTCTTGCCGCTCCCGGTCACACCGTAGAGAAGAAAGGTCTCAAATCCACCCTTGTTGACGTGCTCTCGGATGAGACGAAGAGCTGTCTGTTGCTCCGGGGTAAGGCAAAGCCGCTCACCGGCGCGTGTCGGCTCTTCTCTATTCTCTCGTATCTTTTCTTTTTTCATTCGCGGCCGGGAAGTCCGCTCTCGAATCTCCACGGCGCCCATAGCATTTAAACGATCCAAGGCCCGGTAAAATGAACTGCCCGGAAATTTGCGTGCGAGGGCCTTAATCGTGGCTCTTCCTTCTTTTCTCCGCACCTCTTCAAAAATCTTTGTCTGTAGCCCTTTGCGAAGGGGAAAGTCTCCTGGTCGATGGCGGACGATCCTCCGGCTTTCGATCTTGAGGCCAGGAGGCAGCAGGGTCGCCAATACTTCCCCGATCGAGGATAGGTAATATCCGGAGGCCCATCGGCTAAGCTCCAAAAGAGTGCGATCTACGACCGGTTGCTCGTCTAAGACCGCTAGGATCTCTCTGACTTGGTCGAGTGAGCTCTTAGCAAGAAAATCCAACACGACTCCCGCCACCTTACGCTTCCCTAGAGGCACCCATACCCTCATGCCGACTCTTAGACTCTTATTTAGCTGCGGAGGGATGGCGTAAACGAGAGGTTCTTTTAAAGGAGATGGGATTACAACCCGGGCATACTTTGCCTGCGCCGCCTGCATGGATGCCCCGTTTTAGCCGCCCGCCAGGGGAAAAGCAATAATCAGACATCTCTTCAAACTCAAAACCGAGCCAGTTTTGGGCTTTATTCAAAAAGTACGTCAATCTCTTGAGAATCAGCGACACCGGGAGCGCGAAGCCCTTCCGGCGTCGCATTTCCAGTTAGAGCTAGCACGTAACTTCCCTACAATGCTTGATTTTAGGGGGGGAGAAAATGACGTGGAAGGTTCTTTTTTTGTCGGGAGTAGCTGACCAGCGGGCAATCAACTTATATCGAACACGGGGTTTGAATCCCCGTGTTCGACCAAAGGGGAAAGCTGCCGCTGCTCCCCTTCGGAAACCCCATCGGTCCTTCGACTTTGCTCTGGATGGTGAGCTTGCCCTTCGAGGGCCTCAGGGCCCTGAGTTATATCGATGGGTCGAATCACTTTGTGCCCGCCTCAAAAGACGGGGCTTACATTGAATCATTCAAAAATAGTAAGTTAAATCAAATAGTTAGATGATATAAGCGTTTTTTTGGAATCTGACATTGATGACCACGGCCTGTCGGAGTTTCCTCCTTTTTATAACGCAAAGGCTGACTTTTTTTGATTATGGTTAATTTTATTTAATTATACTTAATTTTACGCTTGACTAAGGGTGTTTAAATTGTAGATAATAGCAGTTTTGTACGGTCTTGAACGCCAAATTCTATCTAAAGGATCCAACGATGGATAAGACAAACAACGTCAGAAAGATCCGGGAGTCCAAAATGTTGAGCAAGGCAGAGCTGGCCCGCCTGGCGGGGATTTCTCCGCTGACTATCGACCGGATCGAGAAAGGCATGGCCTGCCATTTATCGACCAAAAGAAAGATACTTATGGCGCTTGGTCTTAAGACCACCCAAAAACACA
>JAUXIP010000320.1 GCA_030620935.1 Deltaproteobacteria bacterium
ACCGAGAGTCGCTGTGAAAGAATATGAGGAGGCAGCGCGGGCTTTCAAACTGAAGTTTCGCTCTCTTGAGGTACGCGGCCCCAACCCTGATATCACGGGAGCATTCCAAGCTGCGAAAACGGCGCATACGGACGCGTTGATTGTCGTCGGTAATCCTCTGATAGCTCGGCACAGAAAGAAAGTTTTCGCTCTTGCGACAAAAAACCGGCTCGTGTCGATGACTGAAGGTAAGCGATACGTAAAGGCCGGCGGCCTGATATCCTATGGAGCAGACCGAGCCGATTTGTACCGGCGCGCCGCGGAGTACGTCGTCGAGATCCTGGAGGGCGCAAATCCCGCTGATATGCAAGTGAAACTGCCGGAAAAATTCGAGCTTTTCGTCAACCTAAAGACCGCGCAGCAACTTGGTCTTGTAATACCCCGGCACGTGCTCATCCAGGCGGATAAAGTGATTAAGTAACCCGGTGCTTATCTAGGGCAAAAGCTCGCGATTAATCTTTAAACCAGCGAGACTAGGGGGCTTAACATTCCCAAAGTAATAGTACTGATGGCGTACAAAGTCATCAGATAGATTCCAGTAATGTCGGATAGAAAAAAAACATTCCGACTTCTTCTTCGCGCCGGCGGGATCCGTCGTCGCCTCCTAATATGGGGCCTTAGCCTTTTCGGGATTGCACTGACGGCTATTGTTGTCGCGAACTACTCTTATACCCTAAGGCAGATAGAGCAAGATGCAGCCTATTTGCAGGCGGAGATTGCGTCAGTGACGGCTGATCGCATTCATACCTTTGTTCGACGTAAGATCGAGCGGTTTTCGGATATGGCTGCTGCCGTAAGTCTTTATGAGTTGGGGAGCAAAGAACAACAGTTGCTCGCATCTCTACTTGTAAAAAACGATGGCAGCTTTACTGACGTTTCGATTATCGACGCTCGGGGCATGGAGGTTCTGAAAGTATCCGATAGAAAAGTTTATTTCCCCTCGGACTTGTCCGATCAAAGCAAATCAGCGAAGTTTAACAAAGCTATTAAGGGCGATAATTATATAAGCCGAGTCTACACTTCAGACAAAGCTCAGCCATACGTAACGCTTGCAATTCCGCTTTGGGGCGCCGCTCAAAGTACCGTCGGCGTGGTATCGGCGGAAGCCGATCTGTCGTTCCTGTGGGAAGCGATTGGAGAAATTCGTTTCGGCACTGAAGGCTACGCGTACTTAGTAGACCATAATGGAAATCTAATCGCCCATAAAGACCCCCGGCTCGTATTAAAAAAAACGAACCTCCGACAAGCTGATGGAATCCAGAAATTTTTGCGCAACCCTACGCGTTCAGATCCGAGTCCTGCCCACAAGGGGCGGGGATTAATGGATAGGCCTGTGCTGTCCACATACGCGCCGGTCCCTGAGTTGGGCTGGGCAGTTATCTTGGAGGAGCCTCTCGATGCGGCGTTAGCCAATGTGGAAACATTGAAGCGCTATGCGCTGGCGCTCCTGGCAATAAGCCTGTTCGTCGGAGCCACTGTTATTACTTGGGTCAGTAGCAGGATAACAGGACCGATTCGGGAGCTTCATGAGGGGGCCAAAACAATCGGGAGCGGGAATCTTGACTATCGGGTCAACATCGAGACTGGAGATGAAATCGAGTGGCTAGGAGAGGAATTCAACAAAATGGCGGCAGAACTCAAGGGCTCTTACGCCACCCTAGAACAAAAGGTGAAGGACAAAACCGCTGACTTAGAAAAAGCCAACTCGGAGCTTGAACAGATCAACGAAGAGCTCGTCAGGGCCAACAAGGCAAAAGACGAGTTTTTAAGTGTCATCTCCCATGAGCTCAGGACTCCGCTTAACGTTATCATGGGTTACACGGGAATGATCCGGGATCGGATACTCGGAGAGATCAACCCCGAGCAGGATAAAGCTTTGGCTAAAGTCGTAAGCCGCTCCAATGATCTCTTGTCCATGATTATGGACATATTGCACTCGACCAGCATCGAGGCCGAGGCGATCGTAGCCGAAAACGAAGAGATTGACCTGTGTCATTTTCTTGAGGAACTCAGAGCAGGCTATCAAATTCCGGTCGACAAGGAGCTTGTTTTTCATTGGGATCACCCTCCAGGACCTCTCACCGTTAAAACGGACCCCGGTAAGTTGAAGCACATCCTCCAGAACCTCATTAATAATGCCGTCAAATTCACCCCCAATGGTCATGTAACGATCTCGGCCCGACCGTGCACGGCAAAAAACATTATGGAATTTAATGTAGCCGACACCGGGATCGGGATCCCGGAAGACGCGCTGCCTTTCATCTTTGATCGGTTCCGCCAGGTTGACAGCTCGGAAACCAGACTCTATGGCGGAGTGGGAATCGGGCTTTACGTTGCGAAGAAGCTAACGGACCTGCTGGGAGGAAAGATCGACGTGCAAAGCGCTCCCGGGAAAGGTTCAACGTTTACCGTCACTATACCCACCTGATCTCGCTCTCCTGTCTTTATCTGATCAGACCGGATAAGCAAAGCTCGATCGAGCTTTGTTATGACAACAGATGCTGGTAGATAAGGTGAAAATAACAGTGATCAGGCGGAAGCTTTTTTGGCTGAACGCCGCGGCGCTGGCTTCTTCTTGGCAGTTTCTTTTTTTGCTGTTTCCTTTTTTTCTTTGGGGGCGGCCCGTTTACTCTTCTTTTTGGTGCCGGACGAGGCTTCGGCCTTTTCCCCACCGTTTCCTGAGACCAACTCGATCAAGGAGATCGGGGCGTGGTCTCCACGCCGCCACCCAATCTTCACGATCCGCGTGTAGCCGCCGGGACGCTCTGTAAAGCGCGCGGCGAGGCTATCGAAAACCTTGCGCACTACTGCCTTGTCCTGAATGATTCCAAGTGCCTGTCGGCGCGCATGAAGGCTGCCTTGCTTGCCCAAACCGATCATCCAATCCGCCCAGCGCCGAAGTTCCTTGGCTTTGGAATCCGTCGTTTCAATCCGCTCGTGGCGCAGCAGAGAGGTCACGAGGTTGCGCATCAAGGCAAGCCGGTGGCTTGGAGTGCGGTTGAGTTTTCTTCCTTTTTTGAGATGGCGCATGATCTAAGCCGTCTCCTTCTCCTTCGCCAGCCTGCGGCTTTCGATCTCTTCTCTGGATGGGAAACGATCAACCTTCATGCCGAGCTCCAAACCCATATCCCGGAGAATTTCTTTAATCTCGTTGAGCGATTTTTGGCCGAAGTTCTTGGTTTTTAACATATCTTGCTCGCTCTTCTGAACCAATTCTCCGATATATTTGATATCGGCATTCTGCAGGCAGTTCTGTGACCGCACCGAAAACTCCAACTCATCGACGCTGCGAAAAAGGTGCTCATTCAAAGGAGCGGAAGGCGATTCCTCCCGAGCCTCTCCTGGCGGCTCCTCCTTAAAATTGATGAAAATACTCATTTGATCCTGAAGAATTTTCGCCGCGTAGGCTACGACATCATCCGGCTTCACACCCCCGTCGGTCCAAACCTCGAAAACCAAGCGGTCGTAGTCGGTTCTCTGCCCCACTCGGGCGTTGGTCACGTTGAAGTTCACTTTCCGAATCGGAGTGAACACCGCGTCCATGAAAATGGTATCGACCGGAGCGTCTTCTTCCTTATTCCTCTCCGCCGGCACGTAACCCCTTCCGGTCTTCGCCACCATCTCCATATCCAACTTTGCTTCACGGGATAGAGTGGCGATGTGTTGCTCAGGATTAAGAATTTCTACACTCGGGCCTGCTACGATATCCTTGGCCTGAACGGTCCTG
>JAUXIP010000338.1 GCA_030620935.1 Deltaproteobacteria bacterium
CGTCGAACTTGGCCTCCAGGAGCTCGACGCGGCGCTCCTGCCGCTTCACGCGTGCCCTGGCGGCATCGCGCCGCTCTTGTTTTGGGAGGACATGGAGACGATATGGTGCCGGTACGCAGCTGCTGTCAGATCTCTGGGGTACCGGTTGAGAAATTCATTACCGACCAAAGATTAAGTGAGATTGAAAACAGGGTTCGAAAGGCGGGCGGTGAGATCGTGGCCCTTCTAAAGACCGGCTCGGCCTTTTACTCGCCGGCTTCTGCTGCGATCCGGATGGCGGAGGCCTTTCTCATGGATAAAAAGGAGATTCTTCCTTGTGCCGCGTACCTTGAAGGAGAATATGGAGTCCAGGGGTACTACTTCGGGGTTCCTGTGATGATCGGCGCAGGGGGTGTTGAAAAGGTCATCGAGATGGAGCTGAGCCCGGCCGAAAGGAAAGCCTTCGACGAATCGTTTTCCCATGTCAAGGAAGTCGTCCAGGCGATGGACAAGCTCCTGGAAAATGGCTGACTCACCCATTTTTAGACTCTTACGCTTTAACAGAGTTAATCGCGCCAGAACGCCAAGGGCGCAAAGACAAAGAGCAAAGTGCATAGCACAAAGATCATAGCGCAAAGAGCCATGCGCTAAGCCCCTTGGCGTACTTTGCGTCTTTGCGCCAGCCATCGTTTTCCCGACTCCGGATTCCAAAATTCGACTGCAAATTTCAAATATGTTTGGCTAGATTCCTCGATGAATATACACGAATACCAGGCAAAGGAGATCCTCAAGCGTTTCGGGATCCCGGTCCCCCGGGGGCGAGTTGCAGCGACGCCTGAAGATGCCGCGGCAATAGCTCGAGAGGTGGGAGGGCGGTGTGTCGTAAAGGCCCAGATCCATGCCGGTGGGAGGGGAAAGGCGGGCGGTATTTTGTTGGCCGGTAGTCCCGAGGAAGCCACGACGAATGCCACAAAAATCCTCGGAAAAAAACTCGTAACACCTCAAACCGGCTCCCGGGGACGCAAGGTCAAGAGAGTCCTTGTAGAAGAAGGACTGGATATTGCCCAAGAGTTGTATCTCGGCATAGTCCTGGATAGGTCTATTTCCCGGCTTTCTCTGATCGCTTCGATTGAGGGTGGTGTTGAGATCGAGGAGGTGGCTCGGAGAAGTCCTGAAAAAATCCTGACGGAAGTGATCGATCCGGCCATAGGCCTTCTGCCGTTTCAGTGTCGAAGGCTCGCCTATCGTCTGGGCTTGTCGCACGCGCAGGTCGGCAAGATGGCAGGCGTGATGGGCGCTCTGTATCGCGCGTTTGACGAGAGCGACTGTTCCCTTGCCGAGATCAATCCTC
Source organism: Deltaproteobacteria bacterium (assembly GCA_030620935.1). Next base: position 1,331 of record JAUXIP010000338.1, read on the forward strand.
TGGTGCTGACCGGAAGGGACGAGATCGTCGCACTGGACGCGAAGATGAACTTTGACAACAACGCACTGTTTCGCCAGCAGGAGATCGCTGCGTTGCGCGATTTAGACGAGGAAGATCCCAAGGAGGTTGAAGCAAGCCGATACGATCTTTCTTATATCTCCCTTGAGGGAAATATCGGCTGCATGGTGAATGGGGCAGGACTTGCTATGGGGACGATGGATATCATCAAGCACTACGGCGGACAGCCGGCGAACTTTCTTGATGTCGGAGGAGGGGCTACCAAGGAAAAGGTAACGCAAGCCTTTAAGATCCTCCTTTCCGACCGGCGCGTCCGAGGAGTGTTGATCAATATCTTCGGCGGGATCATGAAGTGCGATGTTATTGCTCAAGGAGTGGTTGAAGCGGCAAGGGAAACGGGCGTTGGGGTTCCCCTGGTGGTGCGACTCCAAGGGACCAACATGGAGCTGGGAAGAAAGATATTGTCCGAATCCGGCCTTTCCATTATCCCGGCCGAGACGATGGCCGAAGCTGCGGAGAAAATCGTAGGAGCGGTTCAAGGCAAAATGAGGAATGAAAAATGAAAAGTGCAAGAAAATCAGTAGTCAGAAGACAGAATCCAGAATCCTCACCTCTCCTGAATTCTGGCTCCTGAATTCCTTTTCAATCTGTATTGCTTTGTAGGTGTTTCATGTCGATTCTTGTCAATAAAGAAACTCGCGTCCTGACTCAAGGAATCACCGGAGCTACCGGTCAGTTTCACACTCGGGCCTGTAACGAATATGGAACGAAGATGGTGGCCGGGGTGACTCCAGGCAAGGGCGGTATGCGCCTCGATGACATCCCGGTCTTTGATACCGTTGCAGAAGCCGTTGCCGCTACAGGAGCGAATTGTAGCGTGATCTATGTCCCTCCTCCGTTTGCCGCGGATGCTATTATGGAAGGGGCGGACGCGGGAATCGAACTCGTCATTTGCATTACCGAAGGGATTCCGGTGAAGGACATGATTCGGGCCAAGAAATACTTGATGGGCAAGAACTGCCGGCTTTTGGGCCCCAATTGCCCTGGTGTTATCACCCCCGGAGAGTGTAAAATCGGGATTATGCCCGGACATATCCATCAGCCTGGACCTGTCGGGGTTGTCTCCCGCAGCGGCACATTGACTTACGAGGCCGTGGATCAACTGAGCCGATTAGGTTTGGGCCAATCCACTTGCGTCGGCATCGGCGGAGATCCGGTTCATGGGCTGGATTTTGTCGATGTGCTGCAACTCTTCAACGAAGACCCGGCGACGCGCGCCGTAGTTATGATCGGCGAGATCGGCGGGAGCTCAGAAGAAGAGTCTGCCGAGTGGATTCAAAGCCATATGAAGAAGCCTGTGGTAGGATTCATCGTCGGCCGGACGGCTCCACCGGGTAAACGCATGGGACATGCGGGAGCGATCATCTCCGGAGGAAAGGGAACCGCCCAGGAAAAAATCGATGCCTTGAAGAAAGCCGGGGTGACGATAGCCGCCACTCCGGCTCTTATCGGCCAAACGATGCTTGAGAGGCTGTCGAATTCATAGAGCAAAAAGCGGGAGGTGTATGATCGAACGGACTCTTTCCATTATCAAACCGGACGCAGTCGCTAGGGGGCTGATCGGCGAGATCTTGCGGTGCTTTGAAAAGGCGAGTCTTAAGATCGTAGCCGGTAAACTGGTTCATCTGAGCTTGGACCAGGCCAAGAGCTTCTATGCAGTCCACAAGGAAAGGCCTTTTTATTCCAGTCTGACGGAATACATGTCCTCAGGGCTTGTTTTCGTTTCGGTCTTAGAGGGGGAAGGGGCCATCGCCAAAAACCGGGAGATCATGGGCGCGACTGATCCGGCTAAAGCCGAGGCGGGGACGATCCGGCGCGACTGGGGGACGGACGTAGAAAAAAATGCGGTCCACGGTTCCGATGCGCCAGAGACCGCAGCCTGGGAGATCGCTTTTTTCTTCGACACCAAAGAGATCCACGGATCCCAATGACGGACTTAGAACTGAACGGCAGGACGAAACAAAACATTAAAGAGATCGATGCTGGTCTACTCGAGGAGTGGCTGACGGGGCAACGTGAGCCTTCCTTCCGTGGCAAGCAGATTCAAAAATGGCTTTTCCAAAAAGGAGCGACTTCCTTCGCCGAAATGACCGATCTTTCGCTCGAGCTTCGGCAGGCCTTGGGAGAGACGTTTTTCGTCAGCCGCCTTAGAACAGTTCGGTCCTCCGTCTCCGTCGGTGGAACGA